>NZ_BAAAUT010000034.1:0-87030 GCF_039534085.1 Planomonospora alba | reverse complement strand
CATCGCGTTCTTGATGCTCTGGCTCCGCCACGCGGAATTGTCAGACACGGCCTAGCGGGGCCTGAGTCCGTCGACGACGATGTCCAGCATGCGGTTCAGTTGGGGGCGCTGCTCGGGTGCGCCGGCCACGGAGAGCAAACCGGCGAGGATGCCGCCTACCTCGACCGGGTCGATGTCGCTGCGCAGTTCTCCTGCCGTGGCGCCGGCCTCGAGCACCATCGCCAGGATTTGCTGGACCTCGTCGCAGACCGGTCCGGTGCCGAAGCGGCCGGAAGCGCTCATGGCGACCAGGGCCTCGCAGATGCCGCGTCGTTCGCTGGCCCAGTCGGCGAATCGGAGCATCCACGCGTGGAGGGCCTGTGCGGGCGGCTTGGTAGCCAGCAGGGTGTGCGCGTCTTCGCGCAAGGGACGGATCTGGTCCCGGTAGACCTCTTCGACCAGATCCTCTCGGGTGGGGAAGTGCCGGTACAGGGTGGCGTTCCCCACTCCCGCGCGTTTGGCGATCGCGTCCAGCGAGATCGGGCGTCCGGAGGCGAAGGCTTCGGCGGCCGTGGCGATCAGCTGCTCGCGGTTGCGCTGCGCGTCGGCGCGCCGGGTGCTACGTGGAGGTGTCATGACCTTCGTGATCGTAAGTGTCGGATGAGGCTCGGGAACGATTCGGGGATGTCCCCGGTTCAGTGTACAGTGAGACAAACGGGGAGTTCCCCGGTTACGGGTGGTCTCACCCATCGCTTCAGCGACGAAAGGTTTGCCATGCCTACAGCGGTCATCACCGGAGGGACGACCGGGATCGGCAGAGCGACGGCCGAGCTGCTGCACGCCCGCGGCTACCAGGTCGCGGTCACCGGACAGAATCCCGAATCCCTCGCGCGGGCGCAGTCCGAGCTCCCCGGTGACGTGCTCGTCGTCCGATCCGACGGGCGCGTGCTCTCCGACACCGACGCCCTGATGTCGGCGGTGGCGGCGCGGTTCGGATCGTTGGACCTGCTCTTCCTCAACGCCGGGATCTTCCGTCCGGCACCGGTTGCCGAGGTGACGGAGGAATCGTTCGACGAGCACGCCGACCTCAACTTCAAGGGCCAGTACTTCACCCTCCAAAAGGCCCTTCCCCTCATGAACGACGGCGGCTCGATCGTGCTGACCGTCGGCATCGGATCCCGTCGCGGCGCCCCTGGCGCCACGGTGGGGGCGGCGACACGCGGCGCGCTGCTGGCCATGCTGCCCTCCCTCGCGCTCGAACTGGCCCCGCGCAGGATTCGCGTCAACGCCGTGAGCCCCGGGGCCACCGACACCCCGCTGCTCGACAAGCTGGGGGTGCCCGAGAGCGGCCGGGACGCCATGCGCTCGAAGATCCCCTTCAAGCGCTTCGGAACCAGCCAGGAGGTCGCGGAAGCAGTCGCCTTCCTCGCCTCGGACGCCGCCGGCTACATCACCGGCCAGGACATCACCGTGGCCGGCGGCTACGGGCTCGGCGTCTGAAACCCGGGCGAGTCGACCACCAATCCGCACCTCTCGAACGCCACGAACCGCACCTCACAGGAGAACACGATGGCACTCACTCTCGACACCTATCGGCTGCTGGGCCGTTCCGGACTCCGGGTCTCACCGCTGGCGCTGGGCACGGCGACCTTCGGCACCGAGTGGGGCTGGGGCGCCGAGCGCGACGAGGCGCGCAAGCTCTTCGACCGCTACACCGAGCTCGGCGGCAACTTCTTCGACACCGCCAGCACCTACACCAACGGCACCTCCGAGCGACTGCTCGGCGAATTCGCCCGCACCAACCGCGACAAGATGGTGCTGGCGACGAAGTACTCGACGCTGCGTCAGCCCGGTGACCCGAATTCCGGGGGTACCCACCGCAAGAGCATGCTGGCGTCGGTGGAAGCCAGTCTGCGGCAGTTGAACACCGACTACATCGATCTGCTCTACGTGAACGTATGGGACTTCAGGACGCCGGTGGAGGAGATCCTGCGGGGCCTGGACGACCTGGTGAGGCAGAGCAAGGTGCTGTACGTGGCGATCTCCAGCGCCCCGGCCTGGCAGGTGTCGCGCATGCAGGCGATCGCCGACCTGCGCGGCTGGTCACCACTGGTCGCACTGGAGACCGAGTACAGCCTGATCGAGCGCACCGCGGAGCGTGACCTGATCCCGATGGCACGCGAGATGGGACTCGGCGTGGTCCCCTTCTCCCCATTGGGCGGCGGGGTGCTCACCGGCAAGTACAGCCGGGAGGACCGGAACCAGGCGGGCTCCGTTGTCGGCGAAACCGCCAGCAGCCGCAAGAGCCTGAACGTCGCCCTGGGATGGGTCACCGACCGCAACCTCGCCATTGCCGATGTGGTGAAGGAGGTGGCCTCGGAGCTAGGCCGCACACCCGCCCAGGTCGCACTGGCCTGGACCCTGAACGCCCCGGGTGTGACGGCACCCATCATCGGCGCCCGCACCATCGCGCAGCTGGAGGACAACCTGGGTGCCCTGCAGGTCGACCTCACTCCTTCCCAGCTGGCCCGCCTCGACGAGGTCAGCTCCGTCGACCTCGGCAATCCGCACGGCCTGCTCGCCAGCGATCACATCCGCACGGTCACCACAGGCGACATGAAGATCGAAACCCTCGGCTGATTCGCTTCCTGAATGGCGACATCCAGATATATCGACATGTTTTTAATGATGGAACGGAGCAACCTCGGTATGGGTAAGTACAGCGACAAGAATGTGGTGATCACGGGTGGCAGCAGCGGCATGGGGCTCGCGCTGGCGGAGCTGCTGGTGCAAGGCGGAGCCCGCGTGGTGATCACCGGCCGTTCTCAGGCCAAGCTCGACGCGGCACGCGAGCGGCTCGGCGAGAATGCCGTGGCTGTCCGGGCGGATGTGTCCTCACTGTCCGACCTGGATATGCTCGTCGGCCGTGTAAAGAGCGAGCTCGGCTCGATCGAGGCTTTGTTCGTCAACGCCGGCATCTCACCCCTCACGCCCCTCGAGTCGACGACCGAGGACGTGTACGACGAGCTGTTCGCGATCAACGTCAAGGGCGCCTTCTTCACTGTGCAGAAGCTCGCTCCGCTGCTGAGCGCGAACGCCGGCATCGTCCTCACCACCTCGATCGCGAACGTCATCGGCATGGTGGACACCAGCGTCTATGCGGCCAGCAAGGCGGCGCTGCGCTCGATGGCCCGCTCCTTCTCCCGGGAGCTGCTTCCGCGGGGGATCCGTGTCAATGCGATCAGCCCGGGTCCCATCGACTCGGGGATTCTGGAAACGATGAACTTGTCCAAAGAGGCCGCTGACCAGTTCAGGGCGGAGCGGACCGCGAGCAACCCTATGAAGCGCTACGGCACCGTCGAAGAGTTCGCCACGGCGGCCGCATTCCTCGCCTTCGATGCCACGTACACCACCGGCGTCGAGCTGGCTGTGGATGGCGGCGAAACCCAGCTCTGAGAGGGCGGTTCGTGAGCTGATGCCCGCGATGCCACAGTGTGATTAGGCGGATATTTAGCGTTACCCCTGGTTGGCGAGCCCGGATGTGCTGGGATGACCGGGTGAGCGAGCGCAAGCCGTACCCCAGCGACCTCTCCGACGAGCAGTGGGCGCTGATCGAACCGGTGCTCACGGCGTGGAAGGCCGCGCACCCGTCGGTCAGCGGCCACCAGGGCACCTACACGATGCGCGAGATCGCGGGCGCGATCCTGTATCAGGGCCGGACCGGCGTCCAGTGGGAATACCTGCCGCACGACCTGCCGCCCAAGAGCGCGACGTACTACTACTTCGCCAAGTGGCGCGACGACGGCACCGCCCAGGTGATCTGCGACCTGCTGCGCTGGTATCTGCGGGAGAGCAAAGGGCGAAAGGCCGATCCGAGCCCGGTCGTGCTGGACACCCAGAGCGTGCACGCCGCGGCCGGCGTCCCCGCCGCCACGACCGGGAAAGACGCGGCCAAGAAGGTCCCGGGACGCAAACGCGGCCTGGCCACCGAGACGTTCGGACTGGTCATCGCGGCGGTGCTGCTGGCCGCTTCCGCGCACGGCAACACCGCGGGAACGGCGCTGCTGGACCGCGTCGCCGCACAGACCGGCGGCAGCGTGACCACGGCCCTGGCCGACCAGGGCTTCAAGAACACGGTCGTCGCCCACGGCGCCACCTTGGGGATCGACGTTCAGATCGTCGAACGCAACCGGGCCGACACGGGATTCGTCCCCCAGCCGACACGGTGGATCGTCGAGCAGACCTACGGCACCTTGATGCTGCACCGGCGCCTGGTGCGCGACTACGAGCACCGGCCGGCCACGTCCGAGTCGCGGGTGTACTGGGCGATGACGGATGTGATGGCCCGTCGTCTGACCCGTGCGCCCGCGCCGTCGTGGCGGTCGACGTGAGCAGCCTCCAGACGCCCGCGCCCCCGCCCGACCCCGGCACGTGGCTCCTGGACAGGATCGACGCCCGCGAGCAGGCGTTGACGTGCCGGATCGAGCAGCTCCAGGCCGAGACCGACGCGCTGAACGCCCATCTGGGCGAGCTCGGCGAGGCGATCGAGCACCTTCGGATCACCCGAAAGACCCTCCTCGCGCTCGCCGCCGACGACGGCGCCGAACCAGCCGCACCACCGCCTGCGCTGCCCAGCCATCCTGCCTACCAGCAGATTCTGGCTATCTTCGCCGATGCCGACCGGCCTCTGCGCGCCCGCGACCTGTGCCAGGCCCTGGACCTGCCCATCGTGGCCAAGCACACCGAGAACATCCGTTCCAAGCTCAAGCGCCTGGTCGGCCGCGGCGTCCTCATCGAGACCGAGCCGGGCTTGTTCGTTCGGCCGCGCCCGTAGTCCGGTGACGAGCCTCCGACCAGCTCGCCTTGCCCAATCCCAGTGGCGAAGGGGACATCAACTCGCGAACCGCCCTCTAAGAGTTTCCCCAGCACACAGGCGTGCCGCCGGACATGAGGACGGCCATCGCGTGATCCTTCGTGATTGCGACATCAAGATCGAAGGAGGAAAGCGATGGCCGTGTCCAACAGTGTGGACCCGATGGCGTGGCTGGCGGAGCAGATTCAGGCCAGTGACCCGGATCTGTTGCGCTCCATGGTGAAGACCATGGCCGAGGCGCCTGTGTCGGCCGAGGCCGACAGCCTGTGCGGCGCCGCCTACGGCGAGCGCAGCAGCGAGCGGGCCAACCGGCGCAACGGTTATCGGACCCGCGGCTGGGACACCCGCGCCGGCACCGTCGAGCTCGCCATTCCGAAACTGCGCTCGGGCAGCTACTTCCCGGACTGGCTGCTGCAGCGCCGCCGCCGGGCCGAACAAACCCTGATCAGCGTGGTGGCCACCAGCTACCTGCTGGGCGTCTCCACCCGCCGGGTCGACAAGCTCGTCGAGCAGCTGGGCATCACCGGCATCTCCAAGAGCCAGGTCTCGGAGATGACCAAGGTGCTGGACGGGCAGGTGGAAGCCTTCCGCACCCGCCCGCTGGACGGCGGCCCGTATGCGTTCGTGTGGCTGGACGCGCTGACGCAGAAGGTCCGCGAGGACGGGCGCACGGTGAACGTGCACGTGCTGGTCGCCACGGCGGTCAATGCCGACGGCCGCCGGGAGATCCTGGGGCTGGAGGTGACCTCGGCCGAGGACGGCGCCGGCTGGCTGGGCTTCCTGCGCTCCCTGGTGGCGCGGGGCCTGTCGGGGTGCAGCTGGTGGTCTCCGACGCCCACGCCGGCCTGGTCGAGGCGGTCGGCGCGACGCTGGCGGGTGCGGCCTGGCAGCGCTGTCGCACCCACTACCTGCGGAATCTGCTGACGACGGTCCCGAAGTCGGCGCAGCCGTGGGTGGCGACCCTGGTGCGCACGATCTTCGACCAGCCTGCGGTCGAGGCCGTGCGCTCCCAGCATGCCTGGGTCGTCGAGGCGCTGGAGGGCAAGTATCCGGCCGCGGCGACGCATCTGGACGCGGCCCGCGAGGACCTGCTGGCCTTCGCCGCGTTCCCGCGGGAGGTCTGGCGGCAGGTCTGGTCGAACAACCCGCAAGAAAGGCTGAACAAGGAGATCCGTCGCCGCACCGACGTGGTCGGCATCTTCCCCGACCGGGGCGCGGTCGTGCGCCTGGTGGGTGCGGTGCTGGCCGAGCAGACCGATGAGTGGACCGAGGCCCGCCGCTACATGGGGCTGGACGTGCTGGCCAAGGTCCGGTTGCGCCTGATCGCGGGCGACACACCGGGGCAGAATCCGCTGCCGCAGACACTTACCGCTTAACCTGCAGAAACAGGATCACGCGAAGGCCGGTTCATACACCACTTCGCTGGACGTGACCCCGGATCGGTTCACACAGACACCGAACGTGGCTTGATGTCTCAACAGGTTTGACAGGTACCGGCACGTTGAAGGTCGAGTTCGTGCATCGGCACCGGTTTCGCACCCGGGCCGAGGCCCGGCTGAGGGTGGCGACCTGGATCGCGGACTTCTCCAACACGCGCAGGCGGCACAGCGCCAACGACGGGCTGCCGCCGGTCACATTCGAGCGTCAGGTGATCGAGAAGAGACAGGCATCATCGGCCCTGGTGAGGGCCGCTGTGGCATAGGACCGTCTCCACGCTTTCAGGGGATTGACAGCTCCGGCTCCGCCTCGTCACGCCAGGCGTCGGCTTCACGCCGGGCACGACGAGGCGGTTGGGCGATCGGCACCGGATACCGCGGCGTGAGGTGATGCCGCAAGGCCGATGAGTGATCTTGCGCGGGCCGCGGCGGTCATGGCAGGTGGTGGTCCGCAGCGTACGCGCCGGGACCCGCATCTGTCATCGCACGCGGGTTGTCTCCCCCATCCGGGCGTCCTGCGCTGACCGGCCATCGGGCGCTGTGTCCGCTTCCCGGCGCAGGTCGCCGCCTTCGGTGTCGAGGTGCGGCAGTACCCGGTCGAGCCAGCGGGGCATCCACCAGGCGGCCCGGCCGAGCAGGGTCAAGGCGGCGGGCACCAGGATCATGCGGACAACGAAGGCGTCGGCGATGACGCCGATCGCCAACCCCAGGGCGATCGAGCCGACCAGGGACGATGGGCTGAGCGCGAAGCCGACGAAGACGGCGGTCATGATGCCGGCGGCGGCGACCACGACCACTGCGGAGCGGCCGAATCCGTCCAGCACCGCCTCTTTGGGGGAGTGGCCCCGGGTATACGCCTCGTGGACGCGCGAGACCAGGAAGACCTGGTAGTCCATGGCCAGGCCGAACAGGATGCCGGTGAGGATGATCGGCAACAGGCTCAGCAACGGGTTGCCCTGCGGCGCCGGAATCAGCGCGTCGAACCAGCCCCACTGAAAGACCGCGACGGTGGCGCCCATGCCGGCGCCCAGCGACAGCAGGAACCCGATGGTGGCGATCAGCGGTACCAGGATGGACCGGAACATGACCACCAGCAGCATCAGGGACAGGCCGACGATGAGCACGAGGTAGGTGGTCAGTGCGCTGTTGAGTTGCGTGTCGGAGTCGATGCCCAGAGCGGTGCCGCCGGTCACCGCGATCCGCGCGCCCGGCACGCTGCCGGCCTCGGCGCGGATGTCGCGCACGAGTTGCTCGGTGGCGTCATCGAGCGGGCCGCTACGCGGAATGACGGTCAGCTGGGCGACGGTGCCGTCACCGTTGACCTGACCCGGGTGGACCTGAACCACGGCGGGGAAGCTCTTCAGGTAGGTGGCGACGCCGGTCAGCGCGTCGCGAACCTGCCCGCCGTCGGATTGCACCAGCACGATCAGCGGGTCCTGGAAGCCGGCGCCGAACTCCTCAGCGATGATCGTGTAGGCGGCCCGCTGGGTGGAGTGCGGGTCCTCGCCGCCGGGGTTGCTCAAAGTGGTGCGCAGAGACAACACCGGTACGGTGACGAGCAGCAGCAGGGCGGTACAGGTGAGACCGGTGATCACCGGGCGGCGGACGACGAGGGTGATCCACCGGTTGAGGAAGGTGATCCGGGCGCGGAAGCCGCGGGCAGACCTCTGCCAGCGCGGCAGGGCGCGCGCTCCGAGGATGCGCAGCAGCACCGGCAGGAACGTCAGCGCCATCAGCACCGCCACCAAGACGGCAAAGGCGGCGGCCAGCCCCATCTCGGTGATGAACGGGATACCGACGACCGACAGCCCGGTGAGCGCGATGATGACGGTGGCTCCGGCGAAGACGACCGAGGATCCGGCCGTGCCGACGGCCCAGCCGATCGCGTCGGTGATCTCACGTCCTTGGCGCAGCTCGGCGCGGAAGCGGTCGAGGATGAACAAGCAGTAGTCGATGCCCACGGCCAGGCCGAGCATGACCGCCAGAATCGGCGTGGTGCCGCCGATCGGCTGAAGGGCGGAGAAGGCGAAGACGCCGAGGATGCCGACGCCGACGCCGACCAGGGCTCCGACCATGTTCGCACCGGCCGCGGCGAGCGAGCCGAACGTCAGCAACAGGACCAGGAAGGCGATCGCCGCGCCGACGATCTCGCTCGGGCCGAGCACCTCGGGGGCCCCGGTAAGGAGCGTGCCCCCGACTTCGACGGTGAGGCCGGGGGCCCGGGCCTGTGCGGCCACGGTGATGACGTCTTGCTGGACGGCCTCGGCGTTGTCACGGGTGATGCCGGTGAAGGTCACGGTGGTCACGGCGGTCGTGCCGTCGGCGGAGACGTACGGCCGCTCAGCGTCGAACGGGTCGCTGACCGCTTGCACGTGCTCGACGGCGCGGGCCCGCGCGAGCGCGTCGGCGACCGCTGCGGCGTTGTCCCTGGTGGTGATCTTCTGGTTGTCGGGGACTCGTAGCACCAGCTGAAGGGTGGCGTTGCCGGCCCCGTCGGCGGCGAACTCGCGCTCCATGATGGTCAACGCCTCGCTGGCCTCGGTTCCGGGTACCTGGAAGGAGCCGTCACTGAAACGCATGCTGCTGGCGGCTATGCCGGCGAGCACCACGAGGGTGAGCAGCCACCCGATCAGGAAGGTACCTCGACGCCGGGCACTGAATGTGCCAAGACGGTAGAGCAGTCGTGCCAAGACAGGGCCTCTCGAACGGGGTCGATGGCGGCGGTGCAGGAGGAAAGGCGTCCACCTCACCACCGCCGCAGGACAACCCGTCGATTCTCGGCCGAGCAGGAGCGCGCTGTCGTGATCTGCGCAGATGCACCGCCGTACTGCATCGGCAGTACACCGGCCCCGCGGCTCAGTGCGCGGTGACGAGACCGGCGCGGTAGACGAGCACGACGATCTGAGCTCGGTCGCGGGCGTCCAGCTTCGCCATGGCGCGGTTGAGGTGGGTCTTCACCGTGAAGGGGGAGATCGATAGATCGGCGGCGATCGCGCGGTTGTCCTTGCCCAGGGCGACCGCCACCACGATGTCGCGCTCGCGAGCGGTGAGCTGAGCGATCCGGTCCAGCAGGACCGCGTCGGGCGCGGGAAGTGCCGGTTCCGTGGACACCCGCCTCACCAGTGCCCGCGCTGCTTTCCGCGATAGGGCGACGTCACCGTCGGCCACCGAGATGAGTGCCGACAGCAGTTCCTCGGGTTCGGCGCCCTTGCTGAGGAAACCGTCGGCGCCGGCGCGCAACGCCGCCATCACATCCCGGTCCTCGTCGAACGTGGTGAGGACGAGCACCCGCGTGCCGGCCAGCTCCGGTTCGGCGCGGATGCGGCGGGTCGCCTCAACCCCGTCGAGCACCGGCATGCGCAGATCCATCAGCACGGCATCCGGGCGCAGCCGCCGGGCCAGCCGGACGCCTTCAGCTCCGTCGGCCGCCTCCGCCACCACCCGGACCTTCGCGGCGCCGGCCAGGATGCCGACCAGCCCCGCTCTGATCATCGCCTGGTCGTCAACCAGCAGTACGGTGACCATCATTTCCCCTGTTCCTGGTCGTCGCGCAGCGGCAGCCGGACGCGCAGGACGAACCGGTCAGCGTGATAGCGGGCATCCAGGCTCCCCCCGGCTGAGGTCACCCGCTCTCTCATGCCGATCAGACCGAATCCCGGCCGGCTGCCGGGCAGTGCCGGGCGGACGGCGTTGGACACCGTGAGACACAGCTCACCAGCGGTTCGGGCGATGTTGATCCTGATCGGGCCGACGCCGTGGCGCTGCGCGTTGGTCAGCGCTTCCTGCAGCAACCGGTAGACGGCCACGTCCGCAACCGGTTCCAGGTTCTCCGGATCGATGCCGCCGTCGACCACGACGTCGACTCCCAGGTGCTGAAACTGCTTGATGAGATCGGGCACGGCGGCGGCGGCGATCACCGGATCGCGTCCGCCGCGGTCCTCACCAGCGCGCAGTACCGACAGGATGTTCTGCATCTCGCGCAGCACCGTCCGGCTGGCTGTCCGAACCTGCCGCAACGACTCGCGGGCGTGCTCTGGCCGGTCGATGAGAGCCTGGTCGGCGGCGCCGGCGTGCAGTGAGATCACCGTGATGTTGTGCGCCACCGCATCGTGCAGATCTCGGGCGATGCGCAGGCGCTCTTCGCTGACTCGCCGGGCGATGTGGCTGTCGCGGGCGGCGAGTGCGGCGCGCGCCTGCTCCCGGACGGCATCGAGGTAGTCGCGCTGAGCCCGCAGCGTCAGCCCGGCACCCGCCACCGCGACCGCCCAGCCGATCAGCGCGAGGCCGGCGGGATCGAACGGCGCCACACCTGGCCGCAGCAGCGCGGCGGTGAACAGCACGACGGCCAGCGCCGCGGTCGCGGCCAGTGTCGCCCGGCGGGACCGGCGCAGCGGCACGCTGAACAGGCATACCTGGGCCAGGATCCACACCAGCAGCGTCAGAGCGGGGGCGAAGGCGGCGGTCGTCGCGCTGGCCACGGTGCCGGTGATCACCGCTGTCATCGTGAATCGGCGTCTTGCCACCACGGCGGCCAGCGCGGCCATCCCGATGACGACTCCCTCCACGGTGCCCCACGGCGCCGGATTCCGCCACAGTTGCACGATCATCGCCAGTGCGACCACGACGTCCAAACCGATCTCCCATGAGCGGTAGACGCTTATGGTGCGGTCGGAATCTGCGGTGAACATCCGGTACGGCCTACGCCGGCGGACGGGGGGCGCGGTCGGTGAGTGATGAAGGCGACGGCGGTTCCGTCGATTCGCGTGGTACGACCCGAGCCTGCAGGTCGGGCCCCTTCTCCGGCGGCGGCTCGTCCCGGGCGGCGCGCAGGGCCAGATCGGCGAAGTAGTGGCCCAGTCCGACGTTGTCGATGCTCACGCTGGACAGGGACGGGTAGAGCATGCTCGCCAGCGGGGTGTCGTCGTGCCCGATGACGGCCAGGTCCGCGGGAACGGCCAGGCCGGCTCGCAGCGCCGCCGCCATGACCATCGCGGCCAGGTCGTCGTTGAAGGCGGCGACGGCGCTCACGCCCTCCTGCTGCCATTTGCGTACGGCTCGCGCCGCGCTGCCGTCGTGGTGGTCGACCGAGCGGACGTCGAGGAGATCGAGCCCGAGCCGTTGCGCGGCCTGCTTCGCCGCTGTCATCCGTCCCTGCGACAACGGAGAGAAACGCTTGTCCGCGCTCGCCGCGAAGCCGATCCGCCGATGTCCCCGGTCGTGGAGGTATTCGATCTGCAGATGGGTGCCCGCGGTGAGTGCGGGCGAGGCCAGGAAGGAGCGGCCCTGCCGGGGCGGGGGCAGAATCTTGGTGATGCCGCTGGCCTTCATGGAGGCGCGTTCGGCGGCGGTGACGGGCGTCCAGGCGATGACGACGTCCGGGGTGAGCAACTCCCACAGCGGCCGGGCGTGCCCGCTGTCGTGGCGGGTGTGGGTCACCAGGGAATAGCCGGCCTCGTCGAGCACGCGGGTGGCGGTGTCCAGGTGCTGGCGCAGGGAGTACTCCATGGGCCAATCGGGCAGCAGCAGCAGGACGATCATGCTGCGGCCGCTGGCCAGCGCCTGCGCCGACCGATGCGGCCGGTAACCCAGGCGCGCGGCCTCGGCCAGGACCCGCTCGCGGGTGGCGGCGGAGATGGTCTGTCCCGGGGTGTTGTTGAGGACGTATCCCACGGTGGAGCGGGACACCCCGAGCGAGCGGGCGACGTCCGCTGCGGTGACCCGTCTTGTTCGCTCCGGCACGAAACTTCCCTCCGGGGTGTGGTACGGCTTGCACGCGCAAGCCGTACCACTATCTCACGGGTTGGTGAGCGTCAGCTGCCACTGCCAGGCGTACTCACGCTGGCGGAGACGATACGCGGGCAGGGTGTCGGGCCCCAGCAGGGCGGTGCCGACGCCGCGCTGCGCGATGTCGAGGTGGACGACGGTCTTGCCAGCCGGCGGAAGCTTCCACCAGTGCGTCACCGCCTCCAGTTCCTCCACCGTGTGGCGGCTGACGGTCATGTGCAGCGCAGTGGCGTGCCGGGTCCGCACAGTTCCGGCGGGCCCGGACAGCACGAGCTCGGTGACCTCGCCGCGGCCGCCGTTCTCCTGGGGTTTCAGGTACGGCACGGCCAGGTCGTCGATGGTGCTGTCCCAGGCGCCGAGCAGGGCCGAGGCCCGCCGGTCGGGATAGTTCTCCCACGGGCCCAGCCCGACCCAGCGGGCCCGGTCGAAGCCGTCGACGAGTTCGAACTCCATGCCCACCCGCAGGACGTCGACGCCGTCGCCGGGCAGCGTCACGTGCTCAGCCAGCACGTAGTCGCCCTCGTCGACCTGGGTGACGCTGCGGGTGTGGACGATCTGGTCGCCGAAGGCCGCGCCGTAGCGGGTGACGACCGTGCCGGCCTCGGTCGAGACCTCGACCGGGGTGAGCCGGAAGAAGCCGGAGCGGACGAACCTGCCGTCCAGCGAGTAGGACTGGTCGTTGTCGGTCAGCGCCCGCCATAGGCACAGCTGCGGCGCCCGACGCAGCAGCGGATGGCGTACCTCCGCGGTCGTTGCGGTCGCGGCGCGGGGCAGCTGCGGCTGCGGTCGGGGGAACGTCACCTGGTGCGCGGCGATCTCCGTTCCGGCTGGGGCCCACAGCGCGTCCCGGCGGGTGCGCAGACTGATGGTGAGCGCCAGAGCGGTGCCGAGCAGGGCCACGATGGAGCCGGGCAGGTCGATCGCGACTTCCTCGCCCGCGGCCGCCGGCGGCGCCGGGAGGGTGAGCGCGCCCACCGGTCCGGCGTCGGTCTCCACCCGCAGCTCCAGGTCGTAGGCACTGAGGTCGGCGAAGACCTGCCGGTTGCGGATCCGCAGCGCGTCGCCGTCCATGGTCACCCGAATCGGGCTGAACAGCCCGCGGGCCTCGTACAACGCCGGTTTCGGCGTCAGGTCGGAGAAGACCACGCCGTTGAGGAGGGTGGTGCCGTCGTTGGGCTCGTCGCCGAAGTCGCCGCCGTAGCGGTAGCGGCCGTCGCCGTCGGGATCGAGCGCGTGGTCCTTGAACTCCCAGATGAAGCCCCCCTGCAGACCGGGCAGGTTCTCGAACAGCTCCCAGTAGTGATCCAGGCCGCCGGTCGAGTTGCCTTGCGAGTAGGCGTACTCGCACACGATGACCGGCCGGTCGGCCCGCGGGTCGGCCGAGAACGCCTTGAGCGCCTCGAACGAGGGGTACATCGGGCACACCAAGTCGGTGGCCGCGTGACCGGCGTGCCAGTCGTGGGCGATGGCGCCCTCATAGTGCAGCGGCCGGGTCGGGTCGGTCCGGCGGATCCATCCGGCGGCGGCGTCGTGGTTGGGACCGTAACCGGTCTCATTCCCGAGCGACCAGATGATCACCGACGGGTGGTTGCGGTCGCGCAGCACCATCCGCGAGACCCGCTCCAGGAACTCGGGCAGGTAGCGCGGGTCGTGGGGCAGCGTGGTGGTGAAGGCGTGCCCCTCGATGTCGGCCTCGTCGACGACGTAGAAGCCGATCTCGTCGCACAGGTCGAGGAAGACCGGATCGTTGGGGTAGTGCGAGGTGCGGATCGCGTTGACGTTGAACCGTTTGAGCAGGGACAGCTCGGCCAGCATCAGCTCACGGGAGATGACCCGCCCGGTGCGGGGGTCCACGTCATGCCGGTTGACGCCCTGGATGAGCACGCGCTCGCCGTTGACCAGCAGATCGCGGCCCTCGATCCGGACCCGCCGGAAGCCGATCCGCAATCGGGCCGCATCCACGACCTCCCCCTGCGGGGAGACCAGCTCGACCAGCAGGTCTTCCAGATGCGGCGTCTCCGCCGTCCAGGGATCGACCTCCAGGGAGTCGAGGGAGAACACCGCGGTCCCCGCCCTGGCCGGTCGTGCCTTGATGAGGTCGACGATCGGCTGGAGCTCCGCGGGGACGGGCGCGCCGGCCGAGTCCAGGCTGGGCAGGTCCATCAGCCCGTCGGGGATCCCCATCGGCTCCGGGCGGGTCGAACGGTCGGTCAATGCCTCGGGGAAGGCCGGTTCGACGACCCGTGGGGCGATCGGGCAGCTCTCCGTCCGGCCCAGCACATCGATCCGCGCCGACCAGCCGACCTCGTGGAGGTGGTCCAGGCCGGTGGTCGCGACGGTGACGTTCAGGCTGCCGCAGCCATCTGCATAGTCGGCGACCACGGCCACATCGGCCAGGCGGACCTCCGGGACGGTGTAGAGGAATACCGACCGGGCCAGGCCGGACTGCCACCAGTGGTCCTGGTCTTCCAGGTAGGTGGCCGCCGACCACTTGGCGACCGCGAGCTCGATCGTGTTGGCGCCTGCGGTCACGGCCTGGGTGACGTCGAACTCGGCTGCCAGATGCGAGTCCGTGCTGGTGCCGACGGCGTGGCCGTTGACGGTGACGCTCAGGTGGCCTTCTGCCGCGCCGACGTGCAGGATCATCCTGCGCCCCGGCTGCGGCGCCAGCTGCACGGTCCGCCGGTACAGGCCGGTCGGATTGTGCTCGGGGACCGCGGGAGGCACCTCGGTGAACGGCATCGCGACGTTCAGATAGTGCGGCGGGTCGTTCTTCTCCCGCATCGTCCACAGGTCCGGCACCTGGACGGTCTTCCACTCCTGTTCGTACGGCAGGAGCCGGAACTCCCACGTTCCGTCGAGGGCGATCTCGGGTGCGCGGCGCAGCGCACTCATGGGCAGGCGGTTCATGCGGCCCTGCTGACACGGATCAGCTCGTCGAGGAAGTCGGCGGGGAAGGTGTCGCCGGTGAAGGCGATGAGCTTGCTCATCGGCAGCGCGGCCGCCATCCTCAGGCCGTCGGGGTGCTGCGCGGCCAGTTCGGCCTCCTGCTCGGTCATGCCCTGCATGTGCTCCTTCATCTTTTTCAGCAACGCCGGACCGGCGATGGGGTGGTCGAGCCAGTCACCCACGGTGGACTCCAACGTCAGGGGAGTGAGGCCCTTGTCGCCGATCAGATTGATCGCCGACTCATGGAGCACGCGGTGGGCGTCGGCGCCGATCTGGATGCGGTACTCGCCGGGAGCGACCACCCATCGGGACCGGGTGATGTCGTAGTAGGCGAACGCCCGGCGGTCGAGGTCGAAGGCGACCGTGCGGGACTCGCCGGGCTCCAGCGCTACCTTGGTGAAGGCACGCAGCTCACGGGCGGGGCGGCGGACCTTGCCGGCGGACGTGGCGACGTAGAGCTGCACGACGTGCTTGCCCGCCCGGCTGCCGGTGTTGGTCACGGTGACCGACGCCCTGGCGGTGTCGTCGCCGGTCGCCGTCACCGTCAGGTCGCCGGTCGCGAACGTGGTGTAGGACAGGCCGTGCCCGAACGGATAGCGCACCGCCCGTTCCGCGCTGGTGTAGTAGCGGTATCCGACCATGACGCCCTCCCCGTAGCGGACATGGCCCGCCTCGCCGGGGAAGTTCAGGTAGCTCGGGTTGTCCTGCAGGCGCAGGGGGATGGTCTCCGCCAGCCGCCCGGACGGGTTGACCACCCCGAACAACACGTCGGCGAGCGCCGCGCCGCCCGCCTGGCCGAGCAGCCCGCCGTCCAGGACGGCGTCCACATCGTCGTGCCAGCCTTCCAGGGACACCACGCCGCCGTGCGACAGCACCACGACCGTGCGGGGCGAGGCCTGGGCCACCGCGCGGATCAGGGCGACCTGCTCGGCGGGCAGGTCGAGGCTCTCCCGGTCATAGCCTTCCGACTCCTGGTGGTCGCTCAGCCCCGCGAAGACCACCGCCACCTCGGCGGCGGAGGCGACCTCGACGGCCTGCGCCCGCAGAGCCCGCGCATCATCCGAGCCGTCGGCCGTGAATCCCTGGGCGTAGGCCACGCTCTGCCCGCGGTCCGCGGCGTGCTTTTCGATCGCGTCCAGCGCCGCGTCGACCCGCGTGGGGTTGACGCGCGAGCTGCCGCCGCCCTGGAAACGCGGCGCCGTCGCGAACGCCCCTATGACCGCCAGCCGGGTCACCCCGTCCAGGGGCAGCACCTCGGCGTCGTTCTTCAACAGCACCACGCACTCGGCCGCCAGCTTCCGCGCCAGAGCGTGGCCGCCGTCCACATCCAGGCCGCCGGTGGCCGGCGCCACCCGCCCGGTCAGCTCGACGATCCGCGCCACGGCCGCGTCCACCAGCGCTTCGTCCAGCTCACCAGCCCGCACCGCGGCCACGATCCGGGCGGCGCCCGCCCCGCCGTCACCGGGCATCTCCAGATCCAGGCCCGCCGCAAGCGCGGCGACACGGTCGTGCACCGCCCCCCAGTCCGAGATCACGGTGCCGGCAAAGCCCCATTCCCGGCGCAGCACCTCGGTGAGCAGCCACCGGTTCTGTGTCGCGTACACCCCGTTGACCTTGTTGTAGGCGGCCATCACCGTCGCCGGCCGGGCCTCGGTCACGACCCGCTCGAAGGCCGGCAGGTAGATCTCGCGCAGCGTCCGCTCATCGACGTCGGCGCTGATCCGGGTCCGCTCGGTCTCCTGGTTGTTGGCCGCGAAGTGCTTGACCGACGCGCCCGGTCCCTCCTCCTGCAGGGCGCGCACGTGGGCCGCGCCGAGCACGCCGGACAGCAGCGGGTCTTCGGAGTAGTACTCGAAGTTGCGCCCGCACAGGGGCGAGCGCTTGATGTTCACCCCCGGCCCGAGTACCACGTGCACACCCAGCGCCCTGGCCTCACGGCCGAGCGCGGCGCCGATCTGAGCGGCCACCGCCGGGTCCCAGCTCGCGCCCACCGCGACCGCCGGGGGGAAGCACGTCGACGGCGTGCTTCCGTAGATGTCGGCGGTGTCGCCGCGGTCCTGCAGGTAACGCAGCCCGTGCGGCCCGTCGTAGAGCATGACCTCCGGCAACCCGGCCTCGGGCAGCGGGTGCGTCGACCACATGTCCGCCCCGGACAACAGGGAGGCCTTCTGCTCCAGCGACAGGGAGCCGATATCGATCGAGGGCATGGAGGAGGGATCCTTCCGAACTGACGGGCCTGCCGGAGGCGGCGGAGACACCGTGGACCTCGCCGGTGCGGGTCCACCGGGCAGCAGATGAGGCCCTCACTGTAGGCAAGACAACTTTCGCGCGCAAGTACTTGTGCGCGAAAGTGGAGATGGCTAGCGTACCGACAAGCTTGCGCGTGAAAGCTCCCTGGAACATGCCTGGTCCGTTCAGCCCGGCGCTGCCGTCATCACCCGGCTCATCTGCGATGTCCGGTCAACACCCCCGCACCATCTCTGGAGGTCATGCCTATGGAACGGCTCATCGACCGGCGTATCGTCATCACCGGCGCCGGATCCGGCATCGGCCGGGCAATAGCCCTGCGGCTGCTGGCCGAGGGCGCCCACGTGGTCGCCGCCGACGTCTCCGAGGAAGGACTGACGGAGACCGCCTCCCTGGCGGTCGGCGACCGGCTCACCATCGCCGTCGTGGACGTCGCCGACGAGGCGTCGGTCAACACCGTGGTCGGTGCGGCCGTCGCCGAGCTGGGCGGGCTGGACGCCCTGGTCAACGCGGCGGGCATTCTGCGCGGCGCGCACACCCACCAGTGCTCGCTGGAGCTGTGGAACCGGGTCGTCGCCGTCAATTTGACCGGCACGTTCCTGATGACCCGGGCGGCGCTGCCGTACCTGCTGCAGAGCGGCAGGGGAGTGGTGGTCAACTTCAGCTCCACCGCGGCCTTCTTCGCCCATCCGTTCATGGCCGCCTACGCGGCGAGCAAGGGCGGCGTCGCCTCCTTCACCCACAGCATCGCCCAGGAGTACGGCACGCAAGGCCTGCGCGCGGTCAACGTGGTGCCCGGCGGCATCAGCAGCGGGATCACCGACAACATCGGCAGCCTGCTGCCGGCGGACACCGACTGGGGCCTGTTCGGCAAGCTCACCCCGGCCCTGCCCGGCGGCATCCCTGGACCGGAGAAGGTCGCCGGCGTGGTGGCGATGCTCATCTCCGACGACGGCTCGTTCATCACCGGCACCGAGATCCGCATCGACGGCGGCGCCCACCAATAATCACCGGCACCTTTGAAGAGAAAAGGCAGATGGAAAACTACGAGGCGTATCGCGACGCGTCCCTGCCTGCGCAGGAGCGAGTGCGCGACCTTTTGAGCCGTATGACACTCGAGGAGAAGGCCGCCCAGACGCAAGCGCCCTTCGGATCAGCCGTCGACGTGCACACCCCGCCCCCGAGCGGGTGGGGCAACGCGACGGCGGGCCTGTCCACCCTCGGGCTGCCACCCCGCGAGGCGGTGCACAGGGCGAACGAACTGCAGCGCAAGCACGTCGAGGACACGCGACTGGGCATCCCCGTCCTTCTGGCGGAAGAGGCCCTGATCGGCTTCAAGGTCCGTGACGCGACCACCTTTCCCGACGCGATCGCCCAGGCGGCCACCTGGGATCCCGCGCTGATCGAGGAGATGGCCAGGGCGATCGGGACGCAGATGGCCCGGCTCGGGGTGCGCCAGGCATTGGCCCCGCTCGCCGACGTCGCCCGCGACCCGCGATGGGGTCGCGTCGAGGAGACCTACGGCGAGGAGCCGTACCTGGTCGGCACGATGGCGACCGCCTTCGTGCGCGGACTTCAGAACGCCGACGCGCAGGTTCCCCTCATCGCCACGCTGAAGCACTTCCTCGGCTACGGCGCGAGCGACGGCGGCCGGAACACCGAACCGGCGCAGCTCGGCCCGCGAGAGCTGCGGGAGATCCACGGAGTGCCCTTCGAGATGGCGATCCGTGACGGCGGCGCCCGAGCTGTGATGCCGTCGTACAACGCCATCGACGGGATCCCGGTCACCGGATCGAAGGCCTACCTGACCGGTCTGCTGCGCGAGGAATTCGGCTTCGACGGCCTGGTGATCTCCGATCTCGCCGCGGTGGGGCAGCTGCACACCAAGCACGCAGTCGCCGAGGACGACGCCCACGCGCTTGCGCAGGCGCTGCGCGCCGGGGCCGATCTGAACCTCGATAACAAGGTCTGGGCGGAGCAGATCGTCGAGGCCGTGCGCTCAGGCGTCATCGACGAAGCCGACCTGGACCGGGTCGTCTCACGCGTGCTGCTGGCCAAGTTCCGCCTCGGGCTGTTCGAGAATCCCTACGCCGACGTGGAGCTGGTGCCCGAGACGTTCGACTCCGACCAGGATCGTGCGCTCGCGCGTCGGATCGCCGAGAAGTCCGTCATCCTCCTGCGGAACGAACCGGTCGGCGAGGCGCCTTTGCTGCCCCTCAGCGCTTCGCTGCGGACCATCGCCGTCATCGGCCCGAACGCGGACCGTCTGATGGGCCAGCTCGGCGACTACAGCTACCAGGTCCTCGACAGCATGACCACGCGGTTCCACCTCGCCGCCGACCCCCAGGCGCGCCCCGAGGACCTTGAGGACCTCGCCGGCAAGGGCAGTCCCGACGATGCCAGGCTGATGGTCGGATCAGTGCCGGTCGTGACCTTCCTGGAGGGCATCCGGCGGCGCGCCGGGGACGACGTGAGCGTGCTGTACGAGCCCGGCTGCCCAGTCGCCGCCGAGGACCGCTCCGGGTTCGAGGCCGCGGTGCGTGCGGCGAGCGCCGCGGAGGTGGCCGTGGTCGTCGTCGGCGACCAGTCGGGCGTCAACGGGTACGGCACGGTGGGGGAGGGCCTCGACAGCACCGAGTGCGCCCTGCCGGGCGTGCAGCGCGAACTGGTCGAGGCCGTCGTGGCGACGGGGACGCCGACGATCGTGGTCCTCAGCCACGGACGGCCGTACGTCCTGGGCTGGATGGCCGACTCCGTTCCCGCGATCGTGAGCTCGTTCTTCGGCGGTGAGGAGGCCGGCAACGCCGTCGCGTCCGTCCTGTTCGGCGATGTCAACCCGGCCGGGCGCCTGCCGATCGCGATGCTGCGTTCGGCCGGCGCGGCCCCGCTTCCGTACTGGCGGACGCTGCAGCAGCCCACGTATGTCGACGGCTCGATCGGTGCGGTGTTCCCCTTCGGGCACGGGCTTAGCTACACCAGGTTCGACTACCGCGACCTGGAGATCGAATCTCCGCGGGTGCCGACGGACGGCGTGGTGCGGCTGTCGTTCACCGTGGCCAACGTCGGTGACCGGGCGGGCGAGGAGGTCGTCCAGATCTACGGCCGTGACGTCATCGCGCGTACGGCACGGCGCGGGCGCCAACTGGTCGCCTTCCGCCGCCTTCACCTCGAGCCCGGTGCCGCGGCTCGGGTGACGGCCGAGGTTCCGGCGAGCATGTTCGCGCTCTGGGACACCGACGAGGGCTGGGTGGTGGAACCCGGGTCGATCAAGTTCTTCGTCGGAGGGTCCTCGGCCGCCATCCGGCTGCGGGGCGAGGCGACACTCACCGGCGAGGATCACTTCCCCGGCCCGAACCGACCGCTGACCAGCACCGTCACCGCTGGTCCCGTCGCATCCGAGGGACCTGCGCCGCAGCGGGGGCAGGAGTCCGGTCCGGTCGGGCCGCTGACGCAGGACGACACGGTCCGCCAGTGGCTCGACCACCCCGTGGGAGGAGGGCTTCTCCGGGAGGCGCTCGGGGGTCTCGATGAGGAGGTGCTCGCCCCGGCCCTGGATCTCACCCTGAGGCAGGTGGTCGCCTTCAGCGGCGGCCGGTTCCCGTTGTCGCTGCTCGAGGAGCTTGTGGCGAAGATGGACAGCAGAGTTGGAGACGGTTCGTGACCCGCTCATTCCCCGACGGCTTCCTGTGGGGAGCCGCGACCGCCGCGCATCAGGTCGAGGGCAACAACATCAACAACGATCAGTGGCAGTTCGAACTCGCCACCGCAGAGTACGGTGTCCAGTTCAGCGGTGATGCGGTGGACAGCTATCACCGCTACGAGGAGGACATGCGGCTGCTCGCCGAAGCGGGCTGCACCGCCTACCGGTTCAGCCTGGAGTGGTCTCGCATCGAGCCCGGCCCGGGCAGGTTCTCCCGGGCGGCACTCGCCCACTACCGCCGCATGATCGAAACAGCCGAGCGGCTGGGCCTTGCGCCGGTGGTCACCCTGCACCACTTCACGCATCCGATCTGGTTCGGCGAGAAGGGAGAGGCCTGGCTCGGGCAGGGCGCGATCGAGGCGTTCGCCCGCTACGTGGAGCAGGCGTGCACGATTCTCGACGGTGTCGAGTGGGTCTGCACCATCAACGAGCCGAACGTCCTGGCGGTCAACCACGGTCAGCTGCGCCGCATCGCCCGGGGCGAGGAGTACCAGTTCGTGGGGGCGCTGCCCGACGCCGAGATCGGACAGGCACTGATCACGGCGCACCGCGTTGCGGCGCCGCTCGTGCGGCAGGCCACCGGGGCGAAGGTCGGCTGGACCGTCGCCAACCAGGCCCTGGTCCCGGCCCCCGGGGCGGAGCGGAAACACGCCGAGATCCAGCACCTCTGGGAGGACATGTACCTCGAACCGGCCCGCGACGACGACTTCGTGGGTGTGCAGTCGTACACCAGCCAGTCCGTCGACGAGAAGGGCGTCGTCCCGCATCCACCCCACCCCGACAACACCCTCATGGGGTGGGCCTACCGGCCGGACGCGCTCGGCATCGCCGTACGCCACACGCACGACGTCGTGGGGAACGTGCCGATCCTCGTCTCCGAGAACGGCATCGCCACCGCCGATGATCAGCGGCGCATCGCCTACACCGAGGAGGCGCTGAGGCACCTGCGCGACGCGATGGACGACGGCATCGATGTCCGCGGCTACCTGCACTGGAGTCTGCTGGACAACTTCGAATGGGGCAGGTGGGAGCCCACCTTCGGGCTCATCGCCGTCGATCGGGAAACCTTCGAACGCCGGCCGAAGCCGAGTCTCGGCTGGCTCGGCGGCATCGCCCGCGCCAACGCGATCTGAAAACGGGTGAGTCTCCAGATGAACGACAGCACCGCGACACCCCGGTGGAATGGTTCCTATATCGCCGTCGACGGCGCTCCGTTCCCGATCATCGGCTCCGTCTACTCGTACTGAGTCACCGGGACCATCGATCATCGAGTCCCGATTGAGAGGGCGGCTCGCGACTCGGCCCTCAGCGGGTTCTCCGGTCGCAGGAGTGATCAGCCCTTCCGCCAGGCGGGAGTGTGGGCGGGGCGCACGGCCGACCAGTCGATGACGATCTTCTCAGGCTCGGCCATGTCCACCTTGACGGGGACCACGGCGCCGATGGTGACCATGCCCATCATCAGGCGCGGCAGGATCTGCCGGTGGGTGACGCCGTACTCGCGGCCGTCCGCCTGCCGGACACGGAGGCCAAACTCGACCATGGGCTGGCCGTTGACCGTGATGCCGGTCTCGCCAAGGTGCTCGATCATGGCCTGGGCGGGCACTCCAGTCTGCAGGATACGCTTGCCCGCCTGCATGTTCTTGACGACGGGAAGGAAGACGAAGCCCATCACGACTAAGACGATGGCGGGGACGGTGACGGTGATGATGAGGCCGAACATTGGTGCTCCTGGGGCGTGATTCCGGTACTTACCAGGAGCGTTTCTATGAGTGGTTGATTGCACGGTGCTTGACGCCCGCTTGCGCGGGCGGGCGGTCGACGCCGGATCGCTCGTGCCAACGCGATCCGAGCTCCCCCAACGGACGACAAGGGCAGCGCCACCGGATCGCAGTTCTGATCCGGTGACGCTGCCCAGCGGGTCGACCGCGCTCACCCCAGTTGCTGTAGGAAGAGATCGCCTTTACCCATCGCCGGACGAGGGACTACCGCTGTCCAAGAGGTCCTACAGAACCTTGGCCCACTGGACCCTTGTGGCGGCGCTTCCGGCGTTGCGCGTCCGGAGATCGTTGGCGGCGGATCTCAGCATGTTCGTCAGCTTTGGAGCGTCTCTGGTGTCGACGGTGCCGGAGGTGACGAGCGCCTGCGCGATTTCTCCGGTCGACCCCGAAGCTCTCTGGGGCGAGACGCATGCGTGCAGCGCCAGCGCGACCCAGGTGGCGAAGAAGGCCGGCTTCGGGTGGTAATTCTCATCGAACATCAGCGGCTTGGCACCCGGAAGCCACGTGTAGGCGTACTTGTCGGTGAAGCCCCAGAAGCTGATGTCACGGACTCCGGCTGCCAGCGCCTCGGTAATGACGCTCCAGTAAATCTGTGCCTGGTTCACGTCATGATTCGCGTCGGGGTTCAGGTGAACGTCCATCTCGGTGATGGCGACTTCGAGCCCCAGGGCCTTGTACGAGTTCACGATCTCGGTGATGACGCCGGGTTCTGGCGGGGAGAGCGTCAAGTGCGTTTCGAGACCCACACCGTGGATGGGCACACCCCTGGCAACCAGATCGGAGACGAGCGCATAAAGCTCCTGGCGCTTCGCCGGATAATATTCCACAAGGGATTCGTTGATGAACAGCTTGGCATCGGGATCCGCCGCGTGCGCGATCTGGAATACCTTGGCCAGATAGTCGGGCCCGAGGACCTGGTAGAAGTAGTTCGGCGCGAGCCCGGTGCCGCCGAAGGTGGAGAACACCTCGGTGGCCACGTCCCACCGGTCCATCTTTCCCGCGTATCGAGTCATGATCGCTTCGAAGTGCGAGGTGATCGCGGCGTGCAGCCGACTTGGATCCTGGATCTGCTCCAGCCAGGCCGGGTTGCAGCAGCCGGAGATGAGTCCGTGGCCCTTCACGGCCATGTCGTGTTCTTCTGCGAAGTCGACGAGCCGGTCGAGCTTCGAGAAGTCGAAGGAGCCTTGCGCCGGCTGGACGAAGGACCACTTGAGTTCGTTCTCGGGTGACAGGCTGTTGAACTGCTGCGGAAGCACCCGCGCGAACTGCGGGTCGTCGAGGTAGGCGGGGTTGACCGCTCCGGAGCCGATGAGAATCCCCGCCTCGGCGGCCTTATCGCGAAGACTGAGAACCGCTGCGCTGGCCGGCGTCGCCGGGAGGTACGCACCGACGACGAGCGTGAGCACTACGGTGATCACGAACGCTCTGAACTTTCGAAGCCCGCGACGATTGTTGCCGTGGATTGATTGATTTCCTGACGGCCTTGCTTCCCCGGCGGGTGATTGATGGCGTTCCACTGGAATTTCCTCCGGTCCTGTGATCTTCGAAAGAGGCACAAGCCATGGCCAATCCCCGATTTAGTCGCACATCGAAACACGGGCGGTTTCCATTGTCAATAAGGAGGTGTATTCGCGAAATGGGTGCGCCAAAATAATGCGACGTCATACTCGCGAAAAACGTGGCGGAACGCCTAGACGCCTTGCTTACGATTCGGGTTGCAGCGCCTCGGGGGCCGCCCACTCAAAGAAAGCGCGCATGCCCCGCACCATGTCGGTGGACGGATCGATGAGCCACTGGAGCTGGAGCCCGTCCCACGTGCCGATGAGCGATGCGCTCAGCTGTTCAGGGTCACGCGCGCCGTCTATGCGGCCTTCCGCCTGGTCGAAGGCGAACGCTTCGGCCAGGGCTGCTTTCTTGGTTCGGTACCTGTTGACGAACCAGTCGTGGGCGGGATGCTCGGGGGCGGATGACTCGGCGGCGAGGATCGCCAGGAGCCTGAGCAACTCCGGCCGTTCCAGGTTGGACCGTACCCGCTCCAAGGTGGCGAGAGCGACCCCGCGCTCGGCGCAGTCCGCCTCGAAGTCGAATGCGGCGAAGCCCGTGCCCACGGTCTTGTCGGCCCGTTCCAGAACTGCTTCGAGGAGCTCGTACTTGGTTCCAAAGTGATGAACGATGCTGGTCAGGCTCAAATTGAGCTGCCGTGAGATGTCGCGCAACGACCCGCCGCGGTAGCCGTGAGTCGCGAACACGGTCGTGGCCGCTTCGAGGATCTCCTGCCAGCGCTGCGCCGACTTGGCATACGGCCCTCGAGCGCGGGCGGGTTTCGCCGTGGTCACAGAAGAGACCATAGCGCGGCAGTCCCTGCGGTCCTGAGGGCGAGTGGCGTCGGGTGGGCTTGTCATCGGGTTCTCCGTGGTGGTGGGCACATGGTTACACCGAGTTGATCTCAAGGAAAACTGATCCCGACGAAAATGTAGCATGTGTTCGGGTTTGGTTGTACTGTCACCTCAATCCGCCCCCGGGCTCCGCGGAAGGGTCCGGATCACACCGTGGCCAGGAGGTCGACATGACCAGATCTGAACCGATCAGCAGGCGCCGGCTGCTCGCAGGTGCGGCAGCAATCGCGGGTGTGCCCCTGCTCGGCGGATGCAACGCAGGCCCGTCCAGCAAGTCGCCCAGCGGCGGGCGTGCGAAGGGCACGGGCGCGGTGACCATCACCGCGATGTTCGGCGCCCAGGACCTCTCCAAGGAACTGATCGCCGACTTCGAGGCGAAGAATCCCGGCATCAAGATCCAGTTCTTGGAGCACGACCTCGCCCGTCTCAACGCGATGCTCGCCTCCGGCAACCCGCCGGACATCACGGTCGGTGCTGCCGTCGGCAGCGCGAACACCAACGCCCGCGGCCTCGCGACCGACCTGACCCCGTACCTGGACAAGAGCCAGGTGCTGAAGAAGGAGGACCTGCAGCCCGTCAACGAGAGCTTCCGCTGGGACGGCCGCAAGATCGGCCAGGGCGGGTACTACGGCATCGTCAAGGACTGGAGCCAGGACGCCACCCTCTGGTACAACACCGCCCTGTTCGATAAGGCGAAGGTGCCTTATCTGAGCGATTCCGAGCCGACGACCTACGACGAACTGCTCACTATCGCCAAGCGGTTGACGGTCAAGGACGGCGGCAAGACCCTCGTGTTCGGCCTCGGGCTCGAATGGGCGTGGAGCCTGATCGGTCCCATCGCGACGATGATCCTCCAGCAAGGTGCCCAGCTGTTCAACGGGGACCTGACCGAGATCGACTTCAACACGCCCGCCGCACGCCGCGCCTTCCAGTGGTATGTCGATTTCGGCCAGGCGGGAGTCGGCCCGACCTCGCTGAACCCGCTGCCGGACGGCTCCGACATGTCCACCTTCAGCGCCAAGCGGATGGCGATCACGCAGGACGGCTACTGGTTCGGCGGCAACTTCGTCGACAACAAGGAGCTGAACGGCAGCATCCGGATGGCGCCCGCCCCGATCATGGGCGACAAGCGGGTCAGCCCCAGCTACTCCGGCCAGGGTGCGTGGATTCCGGCGGAGGCCAAGCACAAGGACGAGGCCTGGAAGCTGATGGAGTACTTCATGGCCGGCCCGCCCGCCGAGGAACGAGCCAAGAGCGGGTGGGGTATTCCGGGGCTGAAGTCCCTGGCCTCGAAGCTGCCGCAGGACCTGCCCTACCAGAAGCAGGCCTACACCGTCGCTCAGAACGAACTGCAGTACGCGGTCCCGCTGCCGGAATCGCCGTACGTCTCCACCGACGCGTGCCACGTCGCGCTGGACAAGCAACTGCAGCGGGCGATCAAGAAGCAGCAGACCGTCGACGCGGCTTGCGCGGCGGCCACCGTCGAAATCAACAAGTTGCTGAAGCAGGGCAAAGAGCGGATCGGCTGAGACCGGTATGGCACAACGTAGCTGGTCCCGCTATCCGAGGCGGACCTTCTATCTGTTCGTGGGGCCGTGGGCGGTGGGCTTTCTCCTCCTGACCGCCGCACCCCTGGTTTACGCGTTCGCCACGAGCCTGACCAACTTCGACGGCAGCTCGCCGCGTTGGCGCTGGGTCGGCTTGCGCAACTACGTCGAGTTGCTCGGCGATGAATACGCCTGGGCTGCTCTGCTCAGGACTATCGGGTACACCGCAATCGTGGTGCCGCTCAGCGTCGCAGGGTCGCTCGGTCTGGCGGTGCTGCTCAACCGCAGGCTGAAGGCGGTGGGGCTCTGGCGCACCGTCTTCTACCTGCCGTCGGTTGTGCCGGTCGTGGCGACGGCCATCATGTGGAAACTGGTCCTGAACAGGGACGCGGGTGTCCTCAACGCCATCCTCGAAGTTGTCGGAGTGGACGCGATCACCTGGCTGGTCGACCCGATGGCCTTCTACGCGCTCATCGTCCTGACCCTGTGGGGCCTCGGCGGTGGCATGGTCATCATGCTCGCCGCTCTCCAGGGCGTCCCCAGGGAACTCGAGGATGCGGCCCGGGTAGACGGCGCTGGGCGCTGGAAGGCGTTCCGCCACGTGACGGTACCCTTGATCTCGCCGGTGCTGTACTTCCAGGTGGTCACCGGCATCATCGCGACCCTCCAGATCGTCGTCCAACCGTTGCTGCTGGCCGAGACCAACAGCATCTCGATAGTCGGTCAGGTGCCGGAGAGCACACACCTGTACATGGTGCAGGTGTGGGAGGAGTTCTTCCTCAACAACCGCTTCGGCTACGGCTCGGCGATGTTGTGGGTCTTCTTCGTCATCATCCTCACCTTCACCCTGCTGGTACAGCGGTCGAGCCGCTGGTGGGTCCATTACGAGGTCAACAGTGATGCAGACCGTTAGCAGCCGCCCCGTGCACACCGGCCGATCCCACCCGTCCCGAGCACGGCCGCGGCGCAAACGCCGGAGCGCGGGCGGCGTGTACGTCCTCCTCCTGGCCCTCGCCGTGATCTTCGTCGGCCCGATCTTCTGGCTGCTGCTGGCCGCACTCAAAACCCGCGAGGAGTGGGTGGCGGTGCCCGCCAAGGTCCTGCCCGAGCAGGCGCAGTGGAGCAATTTCGGGCACGCGCTCACGGACATCAACTTTCCCGCCTACGCGATGAACTCGTTGTTCCTGGCCACCATCTACGCGGTTCTCATCACCGTGTCCAGCGCGGTGGTCGGGTTCGGATTCGCCCGGCTGCGAGCCCCCGGCAAGCGCGCCATGTTCCTCGTGCTGCTGTCCACGATGATGCTGCCCCAGGTCCTGACGCTCCTGCCGACATACGTGCTGTTCTCGCGACTCGGGCTCGTCAACACCTACTGGCCGTGGGTCCTGTGGGGGCTGGCCGCCTCGCCCTTCCTGGTGTTCCTGTTCCGGCAGTTCTTCGCGGCGATCCCACGCGAACTGGAGGACGCGGCGATCATCGACGGCTGCGGCTGGGGCCGGATCTTCGTCAGGGTCTTCCTTCCCCTGTCCCGTCCCGTGCTGATCACGGCGTTCCTGCTCTCCTTCACCTGGAGCTGGGGCGACTACATCGCTCCCGCCTTGCTGCTGGACATCGACCACACGACGCTGTCCGTGGCCATCACAGCCTGGTACCAGGATCCGCGCGGCAATCCTCTGCCGACCGTGCAGGCGGCCGCCGCCGCCCTCTACGTCATACCTGTGCTGCTGATCTTCTTGTTCGCCCAGCGTCACTTCGTCCGGAGCGTCGTCGCGTCCGGAGTCAAAGGTTGACCGGAACCAGCGGTGCCCATTCAGACGTGATCATCTCTACGCCCCGCCAGCGCGGTTCGCCGCCCGGCTCACCGGCGGCGCGTCGAACCGGCGGCGCGTCGAGGGACGACGGCGAGCACATCCCGTCCCGGTGCCAACCAATTCAGAAGTTCCATGAACTCTGCCGACGAAGAATGAGACACCTATGCACATGCCGCGTCCGTTCCCAGCCGACTTCCTGTGGGGTGCCTCGACCGCAGCCCATCAGATCGAGGGAAACAACGTCAACAGCGACTGGTGGCAGCTCGAACACTCCCGGCCCGGCATGCAACCCAGCGGCGACGCGCTCGACGGCTACCACCGCTTCGAGGAGGACATGCGGCTGCTCGCGCAGGCCGGGTTCAACGCCTACAGGTTCAGCGTCGAGTGGGCCCGGATCGAACCTGCGCGTGGACATTTCTCCCGAGCGCTGCTCGCCCACTATCGGCGGATGATCGACACCGCTCGCAGCCTGGGCCTGACACCGATCGTCACGCTGCATCACTTCACGCAACCGGTCTGGTTCGGCGAAGCGGGAGGATGGCTCGCCGCCGACGCAATCGATCTGTTCGCGCGCTATGCCGAGCAGGTGTGTTCGATTCTCGACGGTGTGGAGTGGGTCTGCACCTTCAACGAGCCCAACGTCGTGGCGCTCATGCACGGCGCCCGGCGAATCGGCGCGGGCCAGGAGTTCCCCCCGGGCATGCTGCCCGACGAGGAGATCGGCGCCGCCCTGGTCAGCGCCCACAAGACGGTTGCGCCGCTGATCCGTGACCTGGTGGGGGCCAGGGTCGGCTGGACGATCGGCAACCAGGCGTTCCAGGCGGCCCCGGGCGGCGAGGCCAAACTGGCCGAGGTGCAGTGGATCTGGGAGGACATGTATCTCGAACCCGCCCGTCATGACGACTTCGTCGGCGTCCAGACCTACACGAGCCAGCTCGTCGACCGGCACGGAATCCTGCCGCATCCTGACCACCCCGACAACACCCTGATGGGCTGGGCGTACCGGCCCGACGCCATCGGCATCGCCGTACGCCACACTCGCGACGTCGTGGGCGACGTCCCCATCCTCATCACCGAGAACGGCCTGGCCACCGACGATGACGAACGCCGTATCGCTTACACCCGAGCGGCTCTCGGTCACCTCCGAGACGCCATCGAGGACGGTGTCGACGTCCGCGGGTATCTGCACTGGAGTCTCCTCGACAACTACGAATGGGGCCGCTGGGAACCCACCTTCGGGCTCGTCGCCGTCGATCACCAGACCTTCGAACGCCGTCCCAAACCCAGCCTGAGCTGGCTTGGCGCCGTCGCGAAAGCCAACATGATCTGAGAAGAGGAGAAGGGCCGGTGTCGCTCAAGGCGGTGGCACCGGCCCTTCGGCGTGGTCACGGTCGGCTGGATGTCAGCGCACGCTGCGGATCCTCGAGGCGGTCACGATGGTGCCGAGCGTGAGGACCGCTCCCGATGCGAACAGGACACCGTAGTTCCCTCCGCCGCCGAGCCGCAGGATTACCGGGGCGATCAGCGGGGCGAGGGCGCCAGCGAGGGTGGAGGAGAGGTAGTAGATGCTCATGTACTTGCCCGCCTCGTCCTTCTCGGGCAGGACGTCCGAGGCGAGGGCGAGGTCGACCGAGCTGAACGCGCCGGTGCCCGCCGACAGCAGGATCCCGCCGACGGCGAAGAGCAGGAACGAGGACGCGGTCGCGGCCGCTCCGAGCCCGGCGATGATGAGCCCGGCCGCGAGGTAGATGAAGACCTTCCGCCGCTTGAACCGGTCGGAGAGCGTCCCGCCGGCGATCGAGAAGCCGACCAGAGCCAGCAGGCTGAGCCCGCCGACAGCCGCGAGCTGACGCCCTGCCTGCTCGGCGGTGAAGCCCAAGCGGTCCAGCAGAAGGTAGAACTGGTAGGTGGTGAAGAACGTGGATCCGACCGACAGACAGAACTTCCCGATCCAGACCAGCGCGAAGTCGGGGTGCTTGAGCGGGTTGAACCACAGGTTCCTGAACACGTCGAGGATCGATCCGACCCGCAGCTTCTCCGGTGCCCGCTGATCAGGGATCACCAGCAGGTACAGCAGTGCGGTGACGGCGAGGACGGCCACCGGGGTCAGGAACAGCACATAGATGTTTCCGGTCAGGAAACTGCCGAGCAGTGTCGACCCGACGCCCGCGAGCGCGGAGGCCACTCCACCGAGCGCCCCGACCCTGCCGCGCTGCTCGGCGGGCACCTGTTCGGCGAGGAACGGGTTGATGGCGGCGCTGATCGCGGCATTGGCTATTCCCACGACGGCATAGCCGGAGACCATGACCGAAATCGTCGGGGAGACGGCGATGATCAGCGCGCCGAGAGCCGACAGCACCAGACCCGCCGCGAGGAAGGGTCTGCGCCGTCCCCACCCCAGCCGGGTTCCGTCGCTCAGCACGCCCACCGGAAGGCTCACGATGAGGCTGATCAGCATGCCGAGACCGACGACCAGGCCCAGGCTCGCATCCTTGTTCGCCGGATCGATCAACTGCACCTTGTAGGCGAGGCTGAACAGGGCCGGCAGCAGCAACGTCAGCTGGAAACCGAACATCGTCAGCGCGTAGACCGTGATGGTCCAGACGCCGACTCTGGGCAGGTTCTCCGACGGCGCAGTGCTCGCGATGAGCTCCTCGTGGCCGGCGAGGAGGGCCTCGGCGACGGCCTCCGGCGGCTCGGCAGGGGGATTCGGGGGGGTCACGATGCCTCCATCGGCAAAGCGGGTGGGTCCGGGGTGTTGGCCGGTGTGATCTGTCCGCGTCAGCGAAGGTTCAGCTGGAGTCGGCGTTCGAAGGTCTCCCGGCCCACCGCCGCCAGTCCGAAGGCGAGGCCCAACGGCACACCGGTGTTCTCATGTGCTTTCGCGCGCAAGCTTGCCGGTTACCGTAACCCCCATAACTTTCGCGCACAAGTACTTGCGCGCGAAAGTTATGGTGCCTACAGTCGGGATCCCGTCCGCCCGCAGGTGGCAGCGCGTGAAGCGCGGGGACGTGCGCCGGGAGCGCCGTCACCGTGGTCCGCGAAGCCGTCGGCGGCAGCTCACAACCGAGGCCCTGTATAGGAGCTGCAGAATGACGACAACGCCCATCATCGCCGGGTTCCACCCCGACCCGAGCATCTGCCGGGCGGGAGACGCCTACTACATCGCCAACTCCAGCTTCGAGTTCGCGCCAGGGGTGCCGATCCACCGCAGCACCGACCTGGTGACCTGGACGCTGGTCGCCAACGCGCTGCAGCATCCCGGCCAGCTGAACCTCCATGCCGCCCCGGCGAGCACAGGAGTGTACGCACCGACACTCCGCCACCACGGGAAGAAGTTCTGGCTCGTCACGACGAACGTGGTGGAGTTCCACCGTGGCCAGTTGATCGTCTCGGCCGACGATCCCGCGGGTCCGTGGTCCGAGCCGGTCCATGTGGACGGCGCCGTCGGGATCGACCCCGACCTCGTCTGGGACGAGGACGGAACGTGCCACCTCACCTGGGCGTCGGCCGGGCCTGAGCTGACCGGCATCGCCAGCGCGCCCATCGACCCCGTGACAGGGAAGATGCTCGCCCCGCCACGGTTGCTCTGGAACGGCACCGGGCTGGCCTACCCGGAGGGCCCCCACCTTTACCGGCGTGACGGCTGGTGGTACCTCATGCTCGCGGAAGGCGGCACGGAGCGGGGACATGCGGTCACCATCGCGCGTTCACGCTCACTGGATGAGCCGTTTGAGGCGGCTCCCGCCAATCCGATCCTCACCCATCGCAGCACGGGCCATCCCGTGCAGAACACCGGCCACGCCGACCTCGTCCAACTGGCCGACGGCTCCTGGGCGATGGTGTATCTCGGGGTACGCCCCCGCGGCCGGAGCCCGATGTTCCATGTCAACGGCCGCGAGACGTTCATCGCGGGCGTGGAGTGGGTCGACGGCTGGCCTGTGGTCGACGAGGAGCGCTTCGCCCCGAATCCGCCGGACCACTCGTTCGTCGATCGGTTCGACTCCTCTGAGCTCGACCCGCGCTGGGTGTCGCCGAACCTGTTCCCGCACACGTTCACCCGGTGGCAGGCCCCCGGTCGCCTCGTGCTGACGGCGCCCGCCCAGGGCGACCCCGATCCGGTGCTGTCGGCGCGTGCACGGGACCCTGAGTGGACCGCCGAGGCCCGGCTCGACACCTCCAGGGGTACCGGGCGCTTCCTCGTCCGGCTCGACGGCTCCCACTGGTACGGGCTCACGGCCGACGCCGAGACGGTTGAGGCCACCGTGGTCATCGGACCTGCGAGCACGACCGTCGCGCGGGTGCCGATCCCCCCGGGCGGCAGCGTCGGGCTGCGCATCTCGGTCCGGGAACCTGTGCCGTCCGGTCTCATGCCGCCGCCGGAGCCCGACATCGTGGAGCTGGCCGTCCTCGCCGCTGACGGGACGCCCCAGGTCCTCGGCGCATTCGACGGCCGCTACCTGTCGACGGAAGTGGCCGGCGGCTTCACCGGCCGCACGTTCGGCATCGAGCCGGTCGCCGGCGAAGTCGTGGTCGAGCAGGTCTCCTACCGCACCCACACCGCCACGGCCTAGACCCGCAGGCGCACCCCGCCCGGTCCCGGTCATCCTCCGTATCACGTCTGCCCGCTGAGGAGTTTGCCCTCCATGTCGTTCGTCACAGCGCCGTTTCCTGCCGAGCCCGGCGGCCCGGCCCCCTACTTCCGTCGTGAGTTCACCGCCGACACACTCCCCGACCGGGCCCGGCTGCAGGTGACCGCGCTGGGCATCGTCGAGCCCTACCTGAACGGCACCCGGGTGGGCGATGAGGTGCTGGCGCCCGGCTGGACCTCCTACCGCCACCGGATCCAGGTCAGCACCTACGAGGTGACCGATCTGATCTGCTCCGGCGCCAACGCCCTGGGCGCGATCGTCGGCGAGGGCTGGGCGGCCGGCCGCCTGGGATATGAGGGCAGAAACCGCCACTACACCGACCGGCCCGCGCTCTTCATGCGGCTGGAGCTGACCTACGGTGACCGTACCGTCATCGTGGGCACCGACGGGCAGTGGACGACCGCCACCGGCGCGGTGCTGGCGCAGAGCCTGTACGACGGCGAGAACTACGACGCACGGTGTGAGCCGGACGGCTGGAACCTGCCCGGCTTCGACGACGGCGCCTGGTCCCCGGTGGAACCCTTCGACTGGGACCCCGCCACGCTGGTCCACCGCAACGCCGAGCCGATCCGCCGGATCGAGGAACTGGCCCCGGTGGAGATCACCACCAGCCCGTCCGGGACGACCATCGCCGACTTCGGGCAGAACCTCTCCGGCTGGGTACGGCTGGCCGTCACCGGCCGGGCCGGGCAAACCGTGACGATCCGCCACGCCGAGCTGCTCACCGAGGGCGAGCTCGACGTCGCAACCCTGCGCACCGCCCGATCCACCGACACCTACATCCTGCGCGGCGGCGGCCAGGAGCGCTGGGAGCCGCGTTTCACCTTCCACGGCTTCCGCTACGCCGAGATCGATGGCCCCTTCGACGAGATCACCGCCGTGGTGGTGCACAGCGACATGCGCCGCACCGGCTGGCTGGAGACCTCCGACGACCTGCTCAACCGGCTGCACGCCAACGCGGTGTGGTCGATGCGCGGAAACTTCGTCGGCGTGCCCACCGACTGCCCGCAGCGCGACGAGCGGCTGGGCTGGACCGGCGACCTCAACGCCTTCGCCCCCACCGCCGCCTTCTTGTACGACGTGCGCGGCGTGCTCGGCTCCTGGCTGGACGACCTGGCCGCCGAGCAGGCCGAGAAGGGCTATGTGCCCTGGGTGGTGCCGGACATCCTGTCCACCCCCTCGCCCCCGACCGCGCTGTGGAGCGACGTGGCGGTCAGCCTGCCCTGGACGCTCTACCAGCAGTACGGCGACACCGAGATCCTGCGCCGCTGCTACGACTCCATGGCCGCCTTCATCGGCGACGTCGAGACCCGGCTGGACGCCGACGGATTGTGGAGCAGCGGCTTCCAGTTCGGCGACTGGCTCGACCCCGACGCCCCGGCCGACAACGCCGCCGGCGGTAAGACCGACCGGCATCTGGTGGCCTGCGCCTACCTGGCCAAGACCACCCGCGAGATGGCCGACACCGCCCGCATCCTGGGCCGGGAGCAGGACGCCGCCCGCTTCACGGCACTGGCCGACCGGGTGCGCGAGGCCTTCCGCCGCGAGTACGTCACCGCCCACGGGCGGGTGGCCGGTGAGACCGCCACCGCCTACGCCCTGGCCATCTGCTTCGGCCTGCTGGACCCGGACCAGGAGGCGCACGCCGGAACGCGGCTGGCCGCTCTGGTGGCCAAGGCCGGATACACCATCTCCACCGGGTTCGCCGGCACCCCGCTGATCCTGCCCGCCCTCAGCAGGACCGGTCACCTGCAGGAGGCCTACCTGCTGCTGACGCAGACCGCCTGCCCGTCGTTCCTGTATCCCGTCACCCAGGGGGCCACCACGATCTGGGAGCGCTGGGACGCCATCCGCCCCGACGGCAGCCTCAACCCCTCGGGCATGACCTCGCTCAACCACTACGCTCTCGGCGCGGTCTGCCACTGGCTGCACACGACCGTCGGCGGCCTGTCGGCGATCGAGCCCGGCTATCGCAGGATGCGCATCGCCCCCCAGCCGGGCGGCGGCCTGACCCACGCCACCCTCACCCACAGCACCGTCCACGGCGAGGTGCGCATCGGCTGGCGCATCACCGGCACCCGGATGGATGTCGAGGTCACCATCCCCGAAGGCACCGAGGCGGTCGTCGAGCTGCCCCTCGGTGACCAGGTCATCGAGATCACCGGCGGCGACCACCGCTGGCGCTACGACCTGCCCGAGGGCTCCGGCTCACGCGAGGCCTACACCATGGACACCCCGCTGAGGACCCTCGCCGCGGACCCGGCGGTCTGGCACGCGCTCACCGGCGTGTTCGCCAAGCACTTCCCCGGCATCCCCATCGACGGCGACGCCCCCGAGGCCGCCGCCTACTCACTCAACAACATCCTCGACTTCGTTCCCGGCGCCTCCGAGGCCCTGAAGAACGACCTGAAGAGCGCACTGGCGGGATCGCGTCAGGCGGACCGCTGACACCGATGGCCATGGGATCAATCAATCCAGTCCATCAGGCAACTAATTATTACTGGGAGGACCAACTCATACCTTGCCTATATAGGAAGTTGCGGGTATGAAGGCAACTATGGAAACAACCGCGTCGGCGGCACCCGCATCCATGATCGACCGCGTGGTCCAGATCCTCGAGACGTTCGACGCTCCGGTGGGTCTCACACTCGCCCAGGTGGTCTCGCGCACCGGGTTGCCCCGATCGTCGACCCATCGCATCCTCGAACACCTCGTCAAGATCCGCTGGTTGCGGCGTGAGGGCAACACCTATCAGCTCGGGCTGGGCGTCCTGGAGCTCGGCACGCTCGCCGTGCACCAGCACCATCTGCGCAAGACCGCGCTGCCGTACCTGCACGAGCTGCAGAGCCTCACCGGCATGGTGGTCCACCTCGCGGTGCTCGACGGGCCCGAGATCGTCTACCTGGACAAGATCGGTGGCCGGTTCGGCATGAGCCTGCCCTCCCGAATCGGGGGCCGCCAGCCGGCCCACTTCACCGCGGTGGGCAAGGCGTTGCTGGCCGACTCCCGCGACGAGGCCGTGCGGGCCACGCTGGCGGCCGCGCCGGACGCGCGCACCGCCCGGAGCATCACGACCGAACAGGCGCTCAAACGTGAGCTGGGCCGAATCTCCGAGCGCGGGGTCGCCTTCGACCGGGAGGAGTCGGCGCAGGGCATCGGGTGCGTCGCGGCACCCATCGGGCCGCCGGGCGGACCGGGGCAGGCGGCGGTCTCGGTGTGCGGACCGATCGGCAGGATCCACTTCGACCAGCTCGTCGGGCCGGTCAGGGCGGCGGCAAGCCAGATCTGGAACACGGTGGCCAGGGAGCAGATGCGTCGTCCCGGCCGGTTGAGCTACGCCTCCTGACCCGGTCAGGGTGGCCGTCCCGGTGACCGGGATGGCCGCTGCCGCGCACTCCCGGCCGGTGGCTACCGTCTGGGCAGCCGAGTGGTCATCGAGGAGGACGAACGTGGGCACGAGCTGGGATGACACCTACGACGTCGTGGTCATCGGCTCCGGCGGGGGCGGCCTGACGGCCGCCTACACCGCGGGCAGCGCGGGCCTGCGCACGCTCCTTCTGGAGAAGTCGGAGTACTTCGGGGGCATGACGGCCTACTCCGGGGCCTGCCTGTGGCTGCCGGGCAACCCGATCACGGCGGAGGCGACCGCGGAGGACACTCCCGAAGGCGCTCTGGAGTACCTGCGTGCGGTGGTGGGCGACAGCGCGCCCGAGGCCATGCAGCGCGCCTACGTCACGGGCAGCCGCCGCCTGGTGGAATTCCTGCTGCAGAACCCGGCGATCCGGTTCGACTACGGAGCCTTCCCCGACTACTACGACGTGCCCGGCCGGGTCAGGGGCGGGCGGGGAATCTTCCCCCGCCCGATCGCCGGCGCCGAGCTCGGCGAGCTGCTGGAGCGGCTGCAGCCGCCGATGGCGGCTCACCGGTTCGGTCGTCAGGTCGACCGGACGGAACTGCGCGGCGGCCAGGCGCTCGTCGGCAGGCTGCTGCTCGCCGTGACCGGCACGGGCGAGGTGACGCTGCGCACGAGCACGCGCCTGACCGGGCTCGTCATCGAAGACGGCCGGGTCGTCGGCGTCGAGGCCGAACGGGCCGACGGCGGTGCCGTACGCGTGCGCGCCGAGCGGGGCGTCCTGCTGGCCGCAGGCGGCTTCGAGGCCGACATCGAACTGCGCCGCAAGTGGCAGGGGTTGGAGGAGGTCTGGACGAACGCGCCGGACACCCACACCGGCGATGCGATCCTGGCCGGCATGCGGGCCGGGGCCGCCGTGGCCCGGCTGGAGAATGCGTGGTGGGCGCCGAACCTGCTGTACCCGCACGGCACTTCGGCCTTCGCGGTCGGGATCCACGGCGGCCTGTTCGTGGACGCGGCCGGGCAGCGCTTCGCCAACGAGTCCCTGCCCTACACGCGGCTCGGCCAGCGCATCCTCGACCTGCGCGCGCAGGGCCGGCCGGTCCCCCCCGTCCACTGGATCTTCGATGCCCGATTCCCGGCGCCGCCGTGCATCCTGGAGGCGGCGCCCGACCCCGAGGAGTTCCGCGAGGCCGGGCTGTGGCACACCGCCGACACCCTCGAAGGCCTCGCCGACCGGCTGGCCATCCGCCCGGACGCGCTCGCCGGAACGGTCGCGCGCTTCAACGCCTTCGCGGCTTCGGGGGTGGATGAGGACTTCCACCGCGGCGAGGACGAATGGGACCGGTTCTTCGGCCGGGGCCGCGGACCGAACCCGTGCCTGGTGCCGGTCGATCGCGGACCGTTCCACGCGGTGCGGATCGGCGTCGGCGACCTGGGAACCAAGGGCGGCCTGGTCACCGATACCTCGGGCCGGGTGCTGACCGAGGCGGGCGAGGTGATCGCCGGCCTGTACGCCACGGGCAACACCACCGCCTCCGCCACCGGGAACGTCTACCCGGGGCCCGGCGCGCCGATCGGCACCGCGATGGTGTTCGGCTTCCTGGCCGCCCGGCACCTGGCGGGCCACGATCTCTGAGGCGCTTGGTGCGGGGCCGCCCCCGAAGCGGGCATGCCGGTCGCGGTCGTGAAGTCATCCGTGCCGGGCGGGCGCCTCTTCCAGGCCGCAGCGACGGGAAGGCGCCGGTTGCGGGGTGATTCCCGGCCGGCGGCTCACCGTGTCGCCGCGCGCTCCCGCGACGCCGGGACGTCGGCCTTGTCCGTCTGCTCCCATGGCACCGCCCAGCCACGGACGTCCACGTGACCGCTCGCAAGGTCGTCGGCGTATCGCTCCAGCAGCGAGGAGCAGGCCGCGATTTCCTCGTGCGGCCAGTGCGCCGTCGCCTCGCGCACCTTCTGGCGTTGCAGGGTGTCGATCCGGCGGATGAGCTCGGTGCCCTTGCGGGTGGCGCGCAGTCGGCTGCTGCGGCGATCGAGGGTGTCGACGGCCCGCATCAGCAGTCCCTTATCTGCCAGCTCCGCGGCGTGCTTGCTGGCCCGGGAGGAGTCCATGCCCAACCGCTCGCCGAGTTCGGAGACGGCCAGGGGTCCGTGCCGGGCGACCGTGCGCAGGGCGATCAGGCTGCGCATCGCGACCGGGCACCTGGCCAGTTGGGCCAGGCGCTGCGTGTTGGCGACGGGGTCGGTGGTCAGGCCGGTCCATTCCACAAAGGCGGCCACCACCGGCGCGAACCGCTCGAGCGCCGCGCGGCGCGGCCGGTCGGCCTCCGGGCCCAGCGCGCGCGCGACGCAGTCGGCGGGGATGTCGATGACGGGACCGGCTGCATCGCGCGCCACCGCGCGATGCAGCCGCTCGATCAGCTCGCCCAGCCGGACGACGTCGCCGGTGGCCCAGCCGTCCAGGGCGACGAGGTAGTCGTTGATCCACACGGCCCACCAGGTGCGCAGCAGCGCGCGCCCCGCATCGGTGATCGTTATCCAGTGGGTTCGCCGGTCGCCGGGATCCACCGCGCGCAGGATGAGGCCCATCTCCTCCAGGCGGCCGAGCTGCCTGCTGGCGCGCGACAGGTCGACCTCCAAGGCGGCCGCGACCTGCCCCACCGTGATCTTCCGGTCCGGCATGAGCCAGACCAGGGCGCGGGTGTCGGTGATGGTGACGTCGGTTGCGACGACCGTCTGCAGGCGGCGGGCCGTACGCGGGCTGCGCCCGCTCGCGGCGATGAGGTTGACGAAATGGACGATCCCGGCAACGTCTGCATGGGCCGTCCCCCTCGTCGCCTGGCGCATGGTCATTAGCATAACTTCCGCGAATTGCCTGCACGTCATCAGATGCTCTGCCGCCCGTGAACGGCCTTGTCATTGCGCGGAGGATGTAGCGGGGGCGAGCAGCCTCACGGTGACGGTAGCGGTCATGGCGCAACCGATGACGGGGTGGTCCCGGTGAGCGGGATCACTCTCTGGCGGGCCGGCCGGGCGCCGGTGATGCTACCCGGGCACCCGTGAGGCCACGGGGCGCCGGCCGCCCGGCGGAGCGGGAAAGCACCGTCCGCGGCCGGAATGTGGCGGCTCACCCCTGCTCCCACCCGAAGGATGAGTGTGGAATCCGATGTCGTGCGCTACGAGCGCAGCGGGCCCATCGCCCGCATCACCATGAACCGCCCGCAATACCGCAACGCGCAGAACTCGGCGATGACCTACGCCTTGGACGACGCCTTCTACCGGGCCAAGGCCGACTCGCCGGTCGCCGCGCGCGTGGTGAACACCAGCTCGGGCGCGGGACTGATGGGCAGCGTCGGCCAGGCCAACTACGCCGCGGCCAAGGCCGGGGTCGCCGCACTGACCCAGGTGGCCGCCGTGGAGCTGGCCCGCTACGGGGTCGCCGTCAACGCGATCGCGCCCACGGCGCGCACGCCGATGACCGAGCGGGTCTTCGCCCAGCGGATGCGGGCCCCGGCCTGCGGGTTCGACGCGATGGACCCGGCCAACGTCTCCCCGCTCGTGGTGTGGCTGGCCAGCGCGCAGTCCGAAGGGGTGACGGGCCGGATGTTCGAGGTGGAGGGCGGGACGGTGAGCCTGGCCGACGGATGGCGGCACGGGCCGGCCGCCTCGCGCGAGGGCCGCTGGGAGCCCGAGCAGCTCGGTCCCGTCGTGCGCGGGCTGATCGCCGCCGCGCCCGCCCCGGCGCCGGTGTACGGGGCGTGAGCGTGGATTTCCGGTTCGACGCCGCGGATGAGCGCTTCCGGGACGAGGTCGGGGCCTGGCTGAGGACCAATCTCACCGGGGTGTTCGCGGACCTGATCGGCAGCGGCGGCCCCGGCGCCGAGCACGAGCTGGTGGCCGAGCGGCGGGCCTGGGAGCGGCGCCTGGGCGCGGCCGGCTGGATCGGCCTGGGCTGGCCGCAGGAGACCGGCGGGCGCGGGCTGGGCTGGGCCCGGCAGGTGATCTTCGCCGAGGAGTACGCCCGCGCCGGAGCACCGGGCCGCATCGGCCACATCGGCGAGCATCTGCTGGGCCCGACGCTGCTCATGTTCGGCACGCCCGAGCAGCGGCGCGCGTTCCTGCCCGGCATCCTCAAGGGCACCCAGCTGTGGTGTCAGGGCTACTCCGAACCCGACGCGGGATCCGACCTGGCCGCCGTCCGCACCCGTGCCGAACTGCGCGACGGGCAGTGGCGCATCACCGGGCAGAAGGTGTGGACGTCGCTGGCCCAGGTCGCCGACTGGTGCTTCGTGCTGGCACGTACCGAACCCGGCTCCGAACGCCACCGCGGGCTGTCGTACCTGTTGGTGCCGATGGACCAGCCGGGCGTCGAGGTGCGCCCGATCGTGCAGCTCACCGGCACCTCGGAGTTCAACGAGGTGTTCTTCGACGACGCGCGCACGGCGCAGGCCAACGTCGTGGGCACACCGGGAGACGGCTGGCGCGTGGCGATGGGCACGCTGGCCGTGGAGCGCGGCGTGTCCACCTTCGGCCAGCAGATGGGCTTCCAGCGCGAGTTCGACGCCGTGCTCGCGGCGGCACGCGACACCGGCGCGATCGGCGACCCGGACATCGCCGCGCGGCTGGTCGAGGCGTGGATCGGGCTGCGGGTCATGCGCTTCACCGCGCTGCGCACCCTGGGCACGCCGCCGGGGGCTGTGCCCGGTGCCGAGTCCAACATCGCCAAGCTGCTGTGGGCCCCCTGGCACCAGCGGCTCGGCGAGCTCGCCGTCGACGTCGCCGGCCCCGCCGCCACACTCGGCGGCCCGGGGGAGAAGCTGTCGCAGGCTCAGCGGCTGTTCCTGTTCACCCGGGCGGACACGATCTACGGCGGCTCCAGCGAAATCCAGCGCAACGTCATCGCCGAACGCCTGCTCGGCCTTCCCCGGGGATAGCGGCCATGGACTTCACCTTCTCCGACGACCAGCTCGCGCTGCGCGAAGTGACCCGGCAGTTCCTCGCCGAGCACGGCGGCAGAGCCGTCCAGGAGGCACGTGCCGAGCCGGGCGGGCTGGACCACGCGCTGTGGCGGCGGCTGACCGGCGAGCTCGGGCTGGCCGGGCTCGCCGTACCGGAAGTCTTCGGCGGCGCGGGAGCAGGCCTGCTGGAGATCGCGATCGTCGTGGAGGAGCTCGGCGCGTTCCTGCTGCCCGTTCCCTACCTGGCCAGCGCGCTGACCGCCGCGCTCCTGGCCGAGCTGGCGGGCGGCGGGGCAGGTACGGGCGCTGCGGCGGGCACAAACTTCGCGACGGATACGGATGTCGCGGGTGGCGCGGGTTTCGCGGCCAAGCACCTGCCGGGGCTGGCCGACGGCTCGCTCATCGGCGCCCTGGCCTGCGCCGAGGTCGCCGCCGGGGGGTCGCCAGGGGTGCGGCTGGGCGCGGAGGGCCGTCTGTACGGCACGGCCGGCCACGTTCTCGGCGGTGACGTCGCCGACGTGCTGCTCGTCGCCGCCGCGAGTGGTGACGGCGTGATGCTGTGCGGGGTGCGGCGCGACGCGCCGGGACTGGCCGTCAGCGTGCCGCCGGTCCTGGACCCCACCAGGCCCCAGGCGCGGATCACCTTCACCGGCACGCCCGCCACGCCGCTCGGCGTGGACGGGCGGCGGGCCGTGGAGCTGCTGTGGACCGCCCTGGCCGTGGAGTCGGCGGGGGCCGCCCGCCGCTGCCTGAGCGACACCGTGGACCACCTGCGTCGGCGCAGGCAGTTCGGGCGGGCGCTCGGCTCGTTCCAGGCGCTGAAGCACCGCTGCGCCGACCTCGCCGTCGAGATAGAGTCGGCGGTGTCCACCGCTTACTACGCGGCCTGGGCCGCAGCCGAGTCGCCGGAAGAGGCGGCCGTCGTCGCGCCGCTGGCCAAGGCGCACTGCGCCGATGTGTTCTGGCACGCCGCGGCCGAGTCCATGCAGCTCCACGGCGGGATCGGCTTCACCTGGGAACATGACGCCCACCTGTACCTCAAGCGCGCCAAATCCACTCAGCTGCTGTACGGCGCGCCCGCCTACCTGCGCGGGCTCGTCGGCCGCAGGGCGGGCATCCTGCGCTGACCCGGCCCGCAACGCCCGGCGGCCCTGCGCGCCCGGCGGTCATACGCGGCCGGGGCCCGCCGCGGCGTCGAGCGCCGCCGGGACCGTCCGGGCGGCCGCCGGGTCCGGTCCATCGGGAGGCCCCATCGCACACGCCTTTCCGGTCTCGGGTGAAGCGCCCGGAACCTGGGCCGGGAAGCCCGGACCGGGGTTCGGGACAGCGGACTCCAAATCAGCGGCCTGAGAACCGCGGGGCGGGAACGCGCCCGCGGGCAGGCAGGCTACCTCGTGCCCGCCGGGCCGCGGGAGCGGCGCCGCCCGCTCAGCGGGACAGGTGATTCCCCCCTCACCACGCCGCGGGGAGCATCGGACCCCGAAGGATCGCGGCATCCCGAACAGGGCGAGCGGAAATCATGAGGAGGCCACATTGCCCCGCGTTGTCTACGCACGCAGTGTGCACGATGAAGCAGAGATCAACGCCTGTCTGGAGGTGCTGCGCAGCGGGCCGTACGGACTGAAGATCGGCAAGCACGTGGCCGAGATGGAACGCCAGGTCGCCGACCTGTACGGCAAGCGGCTCGGCCTGATGTGCAACTCCGGCTCCTCGGCGCTCTATCTCGCCCTGGAACTGCTCGACCTGCCCAAGGGCGCCGAGGTCATCACCTCCCCGCTGACCTTCTCCACCGACGTGGCGCCGATCGTGCGCGGCGGCTGGGTCCCGGTCTTCGCCGACGTCGAGCCCGACACCTACAACGTCGACGTCACCAAGATCGAGGAACTCGTCACCGGCCGCACCAGGGCCGTGCTCTTTCCCAACCTGGCGGGCAACGCCCCGGACTGGGACGCGATCAGGGACATCGCCGACCGCCACGACCTGAAGGTCATCGAGGACTCCTGCGACTGCATCGGCACCACTCTGCGCGGGACCAGGACCGGCAGCCGCTCCGACATCACGGTCACGAGCTTCGCCATGGCGCACATCATCACCTGCGCCGGCAACGGCGGCATGGTCTGCCTCGACGACGAGCGGCTGCGGGACCGGGGCCTGATGCTGCGGCGCTGGGGCCGGCGCTCCGAGCCGCACCTGTTCGGCTCCGGCGGCGCGGGCCGGGTCTTCCGTGAGGACCTGGACGGCGTCGCCTACGACAACGACTTCATCTTCGACGTCCTGCCGTGGAACTTCGAGCCGTCCGAGCTCGGCGCCGCCTTCGGCCTGGAGCAGCTGAAGAAGCTCACGGCCAACCACCGGCGCAGACAAGAGATCTTCGCCGCCTACAGCGGCGCCTTCGGCGCCTACCCGCAGTTCTTCCGGCTGCCGCGCCAGCATCCCGACTTCGACACCGCCTGGCTGTGCTATCCGGTGACGATCCGCCAGGACGCCGGATTCCACCGCTATGAGCTGCAGGAGTCCCTGGAGGCCGCCGGCATCGACACCCGCACGGTGTGGAGCGGCAATCTCACCCGCCACCCCATGATGCGCGAAGTGGAGTTCCGGGTGCCCGACGGCGGCCTGCCCCACGCCGACGAGGTCTTCGAACGCGGCATGTCGCTCGGCATGAGCCACGGGATGAGCGATGAGGAAGTCGGCCACGTCGTACGCGCCATCCACGCGTTCGCCGGATCCCGGTGAGCGGGAGGTCCGGTTCCGCGAGGTGGCGCCCCCTTCCGACGATGGTGCGGAAGGCCGCTGATGCAGGGAGGAAAGATGGCGCCATCGTCGACCGACCGGGTCCGCGTCATCGAGGCCGGCGCGCCGCCGGCCCGCTACGCCCGGGGCTGGCACTGCCTGGGCCTGGCCGACGGCTTCCGCGACGGCCGGCCGCACGCCGTCCAGGCGTTCGGCACCAAGCTCGTGGTGTTCGCCGACAGCTCGGGACAGCTCCATGTGCTCAACGGCTACTGCCCCCACATGGGCGGAGACCTCACCATGGGCACCGTCAAGGGCGATGAGGTGGCCTGCCCCTTCCACGACTGGCGCTGGTCGGGATCGGGCCGGTGCACGGCTATCCCGTACGCCCGCCGCGTGCCGCCGCGCGCCCGTACCAGGGCGTGGCCGGTGCTGGAGGAGAACCGGCAGCTGTTCGTCTACCACGACCCCCAGGGCAACCCGCCGCCCCCCGAGGTGGCGATCCCGCGCCTGGAGGCCGCCTTCTCCAAGGAGTGGTCGGACTGGACGTGGAACTCGCTCCTGATCGAGGGCGCGAACTGCCGCGAGATCGTGGACAACGTGGTGGACATGGCGCACTTCTTCTACGTGCACTACGCCTTCCCGGTGTACTTCAAAAACGTCTTCGAAGGACACCTGGCCACCCAGCACATGAACTCCAAGAGCCGCCCGGACATCGCCCTGGGCTCCACCTACACCAGATCCGAGGATGAGCAGGAGCGGATCGGCCGCTCCGAGGCGACCTACTTCGGCCCCTCCTACATGATCGACTGGTTGTACGGGTCCAACGGCCTGATCGAGACCGAGACCGTGCTGATCAACTGCCACTACCCGGTGACGCCCACGAGCTTCGTGCTGCAGTGGGGCGTGATCGTGAAGAAGCAGCCCGGCCGGCCCGACGCCGAGGCCCAGGCGATCGCGCGGGCCACGGCCAAGGGCGTCGAGGTCGGGTTCCTGCAGGACGTCGAGATCTGGAAGAACAAGACCCGCATCGACAACCCGCTGCTGTGCGAGGAGGACGGCCCCGTCTACCAGCTGCGGCGTTGGTACGAGCAGTTCTACGTGGACGTCGAGGACATCACGCCGGAGATGGCCGACCGCTTCGAATTCGAACTGGACACCGAACGGGCCGTCGGGTTCTGGCAGCGGGAAGTCGAGGACAACCTCGCCCGGCAGGGCGGGGTCCCGATCCGGCCGTCCGCACAGTGACCAACGGTGAGAAGGAGATCGCGGTGCAACTGCTGTCCTGCCGCAGGTGCGGCACCTCCGTCCTGGTGAAGAAGAACAGCCTGGCGCAGACCTCGGTGCAGTGGAACGGCGGCTCCGGCGGCTGCGCGGAGTTCGCCGAACGGCGCGCCGCGCCGGCGCAGGCACCGGCGGTGATCCCCACCTGCGCCCAGCTGCGGGACTCCATCGAGGACGCCGTCAGAAACGGCCTGCTTTCGGTGCCCGCCCCATGACCGCCACCTCGATCGACGCCCGTGACTTCCGCACCGTGCTCGGCCACTTCTGCACGGGCGTCACCGTGATCACCGGACTGGACGGCACCGAGCCGGTCGGCCTGACCTGCCAGTCCTTCTCCTCGCTGTCCCTCGATCCGCCGCTGGTGCTGTTCTGCCCCAGCCGCACCTCCAGAAGCTGGCCGCGCATCAGGCACGGCGGCCGGTTCAGCGTCAACGTCCTGGCCGAGGACCAGCAGGAGGTGTGCGAAGCGTTCGGCTCGCCCGGCGGGACCAAGTTCGACGCCGTCGGCTGGCGCCTGACCCCCGGCGGCGCCGTGGTGATCGACGGAGTGCTGGCCTGGCTGGACTGCTCGATCGAATGCGTTCACGGCGGCGGCGACCACGAGATCGTGGTCGGCCGGGTGCGCGAGCTGCGGGTCGAGCGCGACCATCGGCCGCTGCTGTTCTACCGCGGCGGCCACGACCTCGGCGTCTCGCTCGTCGGCGAGCGTTAGGAGAGCCCATGCCGACCGCACCGCTGCGGCAGTTCCGGGTCCTCGACATGACGACCGGCGTGGCCGGCCCGTACGCGACCAAGCTGCTGGCCGACGCGGGCGCCGACGTGGTGAAGGTCGAGCCCGCGGGCGGTGATCCGTACCGGCGCTGGACCGCCTCCGGCGCCGACCTCGGCGGCGCCGACGGCGCGATGTTTTGCTTCCTCAACGCGGGCAAGCGGTCGGTGCGCGGGACCCACGACGATCCCGCGGTGCGCGCGCTGCTGGCGGGCGCGGACCTGCTGGTCGAATCGGAGCTGGACGCAGCCGCCCTGGCGGCCGTCCGAGCAACGTTCCCAGCGCTCGACGTGGTGTCCATCTCCCCCTTCGGCCGCTCCGGCCCCTGGGCCGGGCGGCCGTGGACCGAGTTCGTCCTGCAGGCGCTGGCCGGCTCGACCGGCGGGCGCGGACTGCCCGGCCGGGCCCCCGTCCACGCCGGCGGGCGGCTGGGGGAATGGATCGCGGGAAGCTACGCGGGCGCCGTCGCACTCGCCCTGCGCACCGCGGGGCGGCGGCGGGGACAACGCGGCGAGCACGCCGATGTGTCCATGCTCGAATGCATGTGCGTGGCCATGTCGCTGTATGCCCCGCTGAGCGCGAGCCTGTCGGGCCACCGGCCCGCCGCGCGCACCGTGGAGATCCCCTCCGTCGAGCGCAGCGCGGACGGCTGGGTCGGCTTCTGCACGATCACCGGCCAGATGTTCCAGGACTTCCTGGTCATGATCGGCCGCCCCGATCTCACCGACGACCCCTCGATCACTGACCCCGGCCTCCGCCAGGGCCGCCGCGCCGAGTTCCAGAAGATCATCGAAGCCTGGACGGTGACGATGCCCACGGCCGCCATCGAGGAGATCGCCAGTGCGCTGCGCATCCCGGTGGCGCCGCTGGGCACTCCGGCCACCATCACCGCCAACGAGCACTTCACCGCGCGCGGCGTCTTCGTCGACAACCCCTCGGGCGGCTTCGCCCAGCCCCGCCGGCCGTACCTCATCGACGGCGACGCCGGACCCCCGCCGCACCCCGCACCGGCGCTCGGCGAGCACACCGGCCGCATCGCCTGGCCGGCGCGCGGACCGGGCCGAAGCGCGCCCGACGGACGGCCGCTGGCCGGGATGCGGGTCATCGACCTCACCGGCTTTTGGGCGGGCCCGTCGGCCACCCACCTGCTCGCCGCGCTGGGCGCCGACGTGATCAAGGTCGAGTCGGCGCGCCGCCCCGACGGCATGCGCTTCACCTCCACCCGGCCGCCCTCACACGACCGATGGTGGGAGTGGGGAGCGATCTTCCAGGGCGCCAACGCCGGCAAACGCGGCATCACCCTGGACCTGACACGGCCCGAGGGACGGCAGGTCCTGTACGGCCTCGCCGCCCGGGCCGAGGTGCTCATCGAGAACTACTCTCCGCGGGTGCTGGACAACTTCGGCATCACCTGGGAGCGGCTGCACGCGGCCTGCCCACGCCTGACGCTGGTGCGGATGCCCGCCTTCGGCCTCGACGGGCCCTGGCGCGACCGCACCGGGTTCGCCCAGACCATGGAGCAGGCCACCGGGCTGGCCTGGATGACCGGCTACCCCGACGCCCCGCCCATGGTCCTGAAGGGCCCCTGCGATCCGCTGGCGGGCCTGCACGCCGTCGTGGCCACGCTGGCCGCGCTCGAACACGCCGATGCGACGGGCGCAGGCGTGCTCGTCGAGGTGCCCATGGTGGAGACGGCGCTCAACGTCGCCGCCGAGGTCGTCATCGAGCACACCGCCTACGGCGCCGAGCCGGCCCGGGCGGGCAACCGCGGCCCCGTGGCCGCCCCCCAGAACCTCTACCGCTGCGGCGCGTCGGATGCCGACGAGTGGCTGGCGCTGGCCGTCGCCACCGACGAGCACTGGGCGGCCCTGCGCGCGGCGCTCGGCGACCCCGCCTGGGCCCGGGCGCCCGAGCTGGCCGATGCGGCGGGCCGGCGGCGCGCCCACGACGAGATCGACGAGCGGCTCGCGGCTCACTGCGCGGGCCGTGACGCGGCCGAGCTGGCCGAGGCCCTGACGGCACGCGGCATCCCGGCGGCCCGCGTCGTGCCGCCGTCCGAGGTGCTGGACAACCCCCAGTTCACCGCCCGGGAATTCGCCGAGACCTTGCGTCACCCGCTGCTCGGCGTGCACCGGATGCCGGGTCTGCCGTTGCGCCTGGCCTCCCGGGACGGGCCGTGGCTCTCCCGCCCCGCGCCTACCCTCGGCCAGCACAACGACGAGGTCCTGCGCGAGGTGGCCGGGCTCGGCCCGGCCCGGATCGCCCAGCTGCGGCGGACCGGAGTCATCGGCGAGCGGCCGGAGGGCCTGACATGACCGGGCATCCCTTCCGCGACGTGGCGATCGTCGCCGCCCACAACACCCGCCAGGCGCGCGTGCTCGACGGGCACACCGCCTTCTCGATCACCCTGGCCGCGGCGCGGGGCGTGCTCGCCGAGGCGACCGTGCCCGCCGCCGAGGTCGACGCCGTGTTCGGCAAGCAGGCGGCGGAGCTGATCTACGCGCTCGGCATCGGCCCGGTGTGGAACGCCAACACCGCCGGCGGGATCGCCGGCGTGCTGCAGGCCGCCGCGCTGGTCGCCACCGGGCTGGCGCGCACGGTGCTGCTGGCCGACGGCGGCGCGGGCCTGTACACCGAGCGGGCCGCGACCGCGCCGTGGACGCGCCCGTCCAACGAGTTCGTGGCGCCGTTCGGGCTGTACACGGCGGCGGAGTTCGCCCTCATCGCGCGCCGCCACATGGAGCTGTACGGCACGACGCCGGAGCAGCTGGCCGAGGTGGCCGCCACCATCCGCAACAACGGACACGTCAACCCCGAGGCCGTCTACCACGGCCGCGGCCCCTACACCCCGGCCGACATCCTGGCCTCACGGATGATCGCCGAGCCGTTCCGCCTCCTGGACTGCGCGACGACCTCCGAAGGAGGATGCGCCCTGCTCATCACCACCGCCGAACGCGCCGCCGACCTGCCCTGCACCCCCGTGTACATCCTGGGCGGCGGCCTGGACTCCTTCGGCCCCGCCTACCGGCACGCACCGAGCTGGGACCTCACCGGAGGGCGCGACGGCGCCCGCGGCGACATCCCCAACGGCTACGTCGGCCGCCGCGCCGCACGCCAGGCGTTCACGACAGCCGGGATCGGCCGCGAGCAGGTCGATGTACTCGAACTCTACGATCCGTTCTCCTTCGAGGTCATCCGGCAGTTCGAGGCACTGGAGTTCTGCGGCGAGGGGGAGGGCGGCGACTTCGTCATGGACGGCAGGATCGGCCCGGACGGCCCCTTCCCGATCACGACCGACGGCGGGCTGATGTCCTACAGCCACGGCGGCGGCATCGTCCAGCTCACCCAGCGCGTCGCCCGCGGCGTGCACCAGCTGCAAAAGCGCTGCCGCAGCCGCCAGGTGCCCGACGCGAAGGTCGCCCTGTGCACCAACGGCGGGGCCGGCGCACTGTTCACCGACGTCATCCTGCTGGGAAGCGAGCGCCCATGACCGCGCGGGAACGAGCACCGGCGGCTGCGGGGGAGCGGCCTGCGGAGAGCACCCTTTTGCGGCCGCAGCGGCCGGGGATCCCGCTGCCGTCACCCACCGCGGTGTCGGAGCCGTTCTGGAACGGCTGCGCCGCCGGGCAACTGCGCTACCAGCGCTGCGCCGCATGTGACGAGGCCGCCTTCGACCCGGTGTGGGCGTGCCGCCGCTGCGGAGCCGACCGGATGCAGTGGCAGGTCAGCGCGGGCCTGGGCGAGATCTACAGCCACACGATCGTCTGGCGCCCCCAGACCCCCGCGTTCACCACCCCGTACGCCGTCGTGATCGTCACCTTCGACGAGGGCTTCCGGCTGCTGACCAACCTCGTCGGCGGCACCGTCGCGGACGTGCGGGCGGGACTGCGCGTGCGCGTGAGCTTCCACCAGGTGGGCGGCGGGATCGCCGTGCCTTATGTGACACCGGCCGAGGAAGACAAGGAAGCGACATGACCGACAACCTCAGCGCCGAGCTGCTCGGCCTCAACGGCGCCGTCGCGCTGGTGACCGGCGGCGCCGGCGGCATCCCCAAGGCAGCCGCCATCGCACTGGCCAAGGCCGGCGCGCACGTCGCGGTGGCCGACATCGCCGATGAGTTCACCGCCCAGACCGTCAAAGAGATCGAGGCGCTGGGGCGCCGGGCGATCGCCCTGCACGCCGACGTGCGCCGCCCTCAGGACGTGCACGCCATGGTCGCCCAGACCCGCGAGCGGCTCGGCCCGATCACCGTCGCGGTCAACGGCGTGGGCAGCCTCGGCGCCGCCACCCCGAAGTCGTTCCTGGACTTCACCCTGGACGACTGGAACGGCCCCATCGAGCTCAACCTCACCAGCACCATGCTGTGCATGCAGGCCGAGGCCGTCGCCATGATCCGCGACGGCGTGCGAGGCGCCATCGTCAACTTCGGCTCCACCAGCGGGCTCCGGGCGGCACCCTCCGTGGCACACTACGGCGCGGCCAACGCCGCAGTCATCCACCTGACCGGCTCGGCCGCGCTGGAGCTGGCCCCCTACGGCATCCGCGTCAACTGCGTGGTGCCCGGCACGCACAACGTGGACCGCACCGGACGGCAGACACCCACCTCCCGCCGGCCCGAACAGGCGGAGTTCATGCGCAAGACCGCCGAGGCCGTACCGCAGGGACGGCTGGGCCTGCCGGAGGAGACCGCGGGCGTGGCGGTCTTCCTCGCCTCGAACCTGTCGTCCTACATGACCGGGCACACGGTCGTCTCCGACGGCGGCGTCGTCCACACCACCCGCCGCCCGCCCGTGGGCACGCTCAACCCCGCCGCGATCGGGGGCCGGGCATGAGCGAGCTGGAGATCATCGACTGCCACAACCACATCCTGCGCACCGCCGACCACAGCTGCGACCTCTACAGCAACCTGCTGCGCTTCAGCGCGGCGATGGGGCTGCCCGACCGGCCCGGCTTCTTCGGCACCCCCGACGAGGCCGAGCGCGTCATGGACGCCACCGGGATCGCGCACATGAACATCCTGATGTTCACCTGGTCGGGGGTGTACTGGAGGCAGGGGCAGAACATCCTGCCCGATGAGCCGGCCACGCGGGCACGGGAGGCCGAGGAGCTGCGGCGGCGCATCATCCGCAGGATCCGGGAGAACAACGCCTGGGCGCTGGAGCAGGCCGCGGCCAGCCCGCGGCTGAGCTGCTTCGTCGGCGTCGACCCGGTGCTGATGGACGAGGAGACGCTGCTGGCCGAGGTCGAGAACGGCGTGCGCGCTGGGGCGCTGGGCGTCAAGCACGTGCCCATGAACCACGGCACCGAGGGCGACGACCCGCGGATGTGGCCGGTCTTCGACTACTGCGCCTCCGCCGGGATCCCCCTCCTCACCCAGGCCGCCGGGTTCATGCCCGGCCGCCCCGCACGCTACGCCAAGGCGCTCGGCGAGTTCCCCGGGCTGAAAATCGTCTTCGCCCACCTCGGCCACGACCGCCGGTTCGGCCAGGGCGCCGACGCGGAGGTCCTGGAGCTGGCCCGCGCCCACGACGGCGTGCACACCGACGTGTCCCTGCGGCTGATCGAGGTCACCGACGGGCACGTCAGCGCCGAGGCCATGGCCGCCCACCTGCGCGCCATCGGCACCGACCGGGTCCTGTTCGGCAGCAACTGGGTGATCAGCGAGTACCTGTGGCTGCGAGCCCGGCCCGGCGTCACGCCCGCAAGCAGCCACGAGCGGCTGGACCGGGAGATCGAGGTGCTCAGGCGGCTCCCGCTCACCGACGAGGAACTGGCCGCCATCGCGGCCGGCAACTTCCGCCGCCTCACCGGACTGGGCACATGACCGGGCACGTGACCGGCCCGCACGTGGCGATCGTGACCGGGGCGAGCCGGGGCATCGGCCGCGCGATCGCCCGCCGCCTGGCCGCCGACGGCATCGCGGTAGCCGCCGTCTCCCGCTCGCTGCGGCCCGGCGAGGGCACCCTGCCGGGCTCACTGGAGGAGACCGTGACGCAGATCCGTGACGCGGGCGGCCGCGCCGTCGCGATCGCCTTCGACCTGTCCGACCCGTACGCCGACCGGCGGGAGATCCTGCAACGGGCGCACGCCGCGTTCGGCGCGCCCGCGGACATCGTGGTCAACAACGCCGCCGCGCCGCGCCACTTCGACCGGCGCTTCGCGGACATGACCCGCACGGCCTTCGCCCAGGCCGTCGAGACCAACGTCTGGGCGGCCTGGGAACTGGCCGCCCTGGCGGTGCCCGGCATGCGCGAGCGCGGCGCGGGCTGGATCCTGACCATCTCCTCCTCCCAGGCCGGGCCGCGCAAGGGGCCGCCGTTCCCGCCCAACCCCACCGGCGGCGCCGCACTCTACGGCGGCACCAAGGCGTTCATCGACCGGATGACCACGGGCGCGGCGATGGACCTGTATGCGGACAACATCGCGGTCAACGCCCTGGCCCCCGAGTACCAGGTGGCGACTGACAACGCGCTGACGGTGCCGGGGGTGACCCGGGACAACTCCGAACCCGAGGAGACCATCGCCGAGGCCGCGCTCGCGCTGTGCACCGGCGACCCCGGGACGCTCACCGGCCGCATCGCCTACACCCTGTCGCTGCTGGCCGAGCTCGGCAGACCGGTCCGCACGCTCGACGGCCGGGCCCCGCTGCCCGGCTGGCAGCCGGGCGACATCGACCCCGTACGGCTGCGCACGCCGTACCTCACGACGTAGGAGCACACCATGCCGCTGCAACCGTGGATGAAGCTGATGTCGGTCGACGACCACCTGATCGAGCACCCGCGGGTATGGGCCGACCGCCTGCCCGCCAAGTACCTGCAGCGCGGCCCCCGCATCGTGGACGAGCCGTCCCCGTCCGGCGGGCCGCCGATCCAGGTATGGCACTACGAGGGCAAGCGGTTCCCCGCGATCGGGCTCAACGCGGTGGCCGGCAAGCGGCCGGAGGAGTTCGGCGTCGAGCCGGTTCGCTACGCGGACATGATCCCCGGCTGCTACGACCCGCGGGCCCGGCTGGCTGACATGGACTTGGACGGAGTGTGGGGGGCGGCGAACTTCCCGTCCTTCCCGCGCTTCGCCGGAGCCCTGTTCACCGTCGAGAGCCAGGACGCCGACCTCGGCCTGGCGTGCGTGCGCGCCTACAACGACTTCGTCATCGACGAGTGGTGCGCCACCGCCCCCGACCGCTTCATCCCGCTGATCATCCTGCCGCTGTGGGACCCGGAGCTGTGCGTGGCCGAGATCCACCGGACCGCGGCCAAGGGCGCCCGGGGCATCACCTTCCCGGAGAACACCGTGCCGCTCGACCTGCCCTCGATCTACACCGACCACTGGGACGGCGTGTTCTCCGCGGCCGAGGAGACCGGCATGCCGCTGTGCATGCACTTCGGCTCCTCCGGCTCACCGCCCGCGACCGCGCCCGAGGCGCCGTACGCGGTCACGATCGCCCTGTACGGCACCAACTCCATGTCGGCCACCGCGCACCTGCTGTTCTCCCCGGTCTTCCACCGCCACCCCGGACTGAAGGTCGCCCTGTCCGAAGGCGGCGTCGGCTGGGTGCCGTACCTGCTGGAGCGCATCGACGGCACCTGGCAGCGCCACCGCTGGTACCAGAACGTGGTCAAGGACGTCCGCCCCTCCGACCTGTTCCGCAAGCACATCTACGGCTGCTTCATCGACGACGTCGCCGGGCTGAAGGCCCGACACGACATCGGCGTGGGCAACATGACGTGGGAGTGCGACTACCCGCACTCGGACTCCTACTGGCCGCACAGCCGCGCCTACGCCGAGAAGGTGTTCGCCGACATCCCCGACGACGAGGTGCACCAGATCGTGGAACTGAACACCCGCAGGCTGTTCGGCTTCCACGACGGGCAGGTGGACCGGGCGACGCAGGCTGAGGGCTGAGCCGTGCCGGACAGGGACATCGCCGCCTCCGACTGGACCGAGCAGGACCTGCTGACCCGTCAGCTCGCACGCGAGCGGCTGGCCGCGGCCGAAGCCGAGACGCTGGCCCGCCTGCAGGCCCTGCGCGCCGCGCCCGACGCCGACCCCGCCGCCGTCGGCCTGCTCCAACGGCGGCTCGACGCGCTCGCGGCCGGCCGCGCCGCCCTCGAGCCCTAGACCGGAGCGCCGCCAGGCCGGACGGGCCGCGTCTCGCTGAACGGGAGCAGGCAGACCCGGCGGCGCCCGGCGCGGCTAGGTTCCCGATATGACCACAGAGCTGACCTTCGAGTCGACGGCACGCGAGCTGGCCACCGCCCGGGGCGTGCTGTGCTACCACGAGGCCGGGCAGGGCCCGCCGCTGCTGTTCCTGCACGGCTCGGGCCCGGGGGTCAGCGGCTGGCGCAACTTCCGTGGGAACCTGGCCGCCTTCGCCGAGCACTTCCGCTGCCTGATCCTGGAGTTCCCCGGCTTCGGGGTGAGCGATCCGACCGACGAGCACCCGATGGCGGCCGCATCCGGCGCGGTGACCCGCTTTCTGGACGGGCTCGGGCTTGAGCGGGCCGACGTGATCGGCAACTCGATGGGCGGCATCGTGGGCGCCCAGGTCGCGCTGGCCCACCCCGACCGGGTGGGCCGGCTGGTCACCGTCGGCGGCATCGGCCGCCCCCTCTTCAGCCCGGCGCCGGGGGAGGGCATCCGGCTGCTGGTGGAGTTCACCGAGCGGCCCACGCGCGAGGCGCTGGTGCAGTGGTTGCACTCGATGGTGTACGACCCGGCCCTGATCACCGAGGAACTGATCGAGGAACGCTGGCAACAGGCCACCGACCCGGTCACCCTGGCCGCCGCCCGCCGCATGTACGGCCGGGCCGCGCTGGCGGCGGGCATGAAGGCGGCGGAGGCCTCCGCCGCCCCGCCGTACTGGGCGATGCTGCACCGCCTGACGGCCAGGACGCTCATCACCTGGGGGCGCGACGACCGGGTCAGCCCCCTCGACATGGCCCTGCTGCCCATGCGCACCATCCCCGAGGCCGAGCTGCACGTGTTCCCCGACTGCGGCCACTGGGTGATGATCGAGCAGAAGCAGGCCTGGGAGAACGTCGTGCTCGCCTTCCTCACCAGGAAGGACGTCCCGGCCTCCCGCTGAGTGGGCCGGGTGCTTCAACCGCCGGAGCCCGCCCTGCGACAGTGCGGGGCATGGGATCAGGCAAAGTGACGGCCGCGATCGTCGGCCCCGGCAACATCGGGACGGACCTGCTGGCCAAGCTCCGGCGCAGCTCCGTGATCGACGTCGGATACATGGTCGGGGTGATGGAGTCCGACGGGCTGCGCAGGGCCCGCGAGTACGGGGTCAGCGCCTCGGCGGAAGGGGTGGACTGGCTGCTGCGCCAGGACCCGCTCCCGCACATCGTGTTCGAGGCGACCTCGGCCGCGGCCCACCTGGTCAACGCCCCCCGCTACGCCGAGGCGGGCATCCAGGCGATCGACCTGACCCCGGCGCACCTGGGCCCGATGGTGGCGCCCCCGGTCAACGGCACCGCCCACCTGCGCTCGCCCAACGTCTCGATGATCACCTGTGGCGGGCAGGCGACGATCCCCATCGTGCACGCGGTCGCGCGCGTCACCGGCGTGCCGTACGCCGAGATCGTGGCATCGGTGGCCTCGCGCGGCGCCGGCCCGGGCACCCGGGCCAACATCGACGAGTTCACCCAGACCACCGCGCGCGCCGTCGAGGAGATCGGCGGCGCACGGCGCGGCAAGGCCATCATCATCCTCAACCCGGTCGAACCACCCATGATCATGCGGGATACCGTGTTCTGCGCGATCGCCCCCGAAGCCGACCGTGCGATGATCACCGGCTCGATCCACGAGATGGTGGCCGAGGTCCAGCAGTATGTGCCCGGCTACACGCTGCGCGCCGAACCGCAGTTCGACGACCCGCGCCCGGACTGGGACGGCAACGGCCGGGTGGCGGTCTTCCTGGAGGTGCGGGGCAACGGCGACTACCTGCCGCCCTGGGCCGGCAATCTGGACATCATGACGGCCGCCGCCGCCCGGGTGGGCGAGCTGATGGCCGCCGAGGCGCTGCGGGCCCGGACGACGGGAACCCGCGCATGAGCCGGCCCGAGTTCCGCCACGACCTGCGCATCACCGACACCACGCTGCGCGACGGCAGCCACGCGATGGCGCACCGCTTCACCGAGGCGCAGGTCCGCGCCACCGTCCGAGCCCTGGACCGCAGCGGCATCGAGGTCATCGAGGTCGCGCACGGCGACGGCGTCGGCGGCTCCTCCTTCAACTACGGCTTTTCGGCCATCGATGAGATGACGCTCATCGCCGCCGCCCGGCAGGAAGCGGTGCGGGCGCGGATCGCGGTGCTGCTGGTGCCCGGCATCGGCACCGCCGAGGACCTGCGCCGCGCCTGCGACGCCGGTGCCGACGTGGTGCGGGTAGCGACGCACTGCACCGAGGCCGACGTCGCACCCCAGCACTTCGGCGTGGCCCGCGAGCTGGGCATGGAGACGGTCGGCTTTTTGATGATGGCGCACCGGACCTCCCCGCAGGAGCTGGCCAAGCAGGCGCGGATCATGATTGACGCGGGCTGCCAGTGCGTGTACGTCACCGACTCGGCGGGCGCGCTGCTCATGGACGAGGCCAGGGCTCGGTTCGAGGCGCTGGTCGCGGAGGCGGGCGAGGAGGCGTGGGTCGGCTACCACGGGCACCAGAACCTGGGACTGGGGGTGGCCAACTCGGTGCTGGCCTACGAGTGCGGCGTCCGCTCGATCGACGGGTCGCTGTGCGCGCTCGGCGCGGGAGCGGGCAACTCCCCGACCGAGGTGCTGGCCGCGGTCTTCGACCGCCTCGGCGTCGATACGGGGCTGGAGGTGACGGCGCTGGTGGACGCGGCCGAGGAGGTCGTCCGCCCATACCTGACGCGCTGGCCGAAGATGGACCGCAACGCCATCGTGCAGGGCTGGGCGGGGGTGTACTCCTCGTTCCTGCTCCACGCCGAGCGGGCCGCGGAGCGCTACGGCGTGCCGGCCCACCGGATCCTGCGCCGCTGCGGCGAGCTGGGCTTCGTCGGCGGGCAGGAAGACATGATCATCGATGTGGCGATCCAGCTCGCGGCCGAGCGGGGCTGACCCGCCGTGTCCCGGCCGCGCGGGCGGCGGTGTCTGGGCCGCGGCACGGTGCGGACCCGCCGCCCGCGCGGCCGCCGCCTTCCCGGCGGGCGGGCTCCCGATCAGCGGGATCGCGCATGGGGGCCGGGCGCCACAGGCTCCTATCGTCGCTCATGCCACGGCTCGATCCGAGGCGTGAGAGGCGATGCGGAGGCCCCTATGGCGCACGAAGTGGTGGAACGCGTTCAGTCCCTGGCTCCGCGGCTGCGCGCGGCCGCCGAGGAGACCGAGCGGCTCGGCAAGCTGTCCGACGAGAGCGTCAAAGTCGTCCGCGAGGCGGGTGTGATGCGGATGCTGCAGCCCCCCGAGCACGGCGGCTACGCCGCCCACCCGCGCGACTTCGCCGAGGCCGTGATGGAGGTGGCCGCCAACTGCGGCTCCACCGGTTGGGTGTGCGGGGTCGGCGGTGTGCACCCCTGGGAGATGGCGCTGTGCGACCACCGGCTGCAGCGGGAGGTGTGGGAGGCCGACCCCGACACCTGGATCGCCTCGCCGTACATGCCCAGCGGCGTCGCCGTCCCGGTCGAGGGCGGGTATGCGCTCAACGGCCGCTGGCAGTTCTCCTCCGGGACCGACCACTGTGACTGGATCTTCCTGGGCGCGATGGTCGGGGACGAGAGCGGCACGCCGGTCAAGCCGCCCCGCTCCCTGCACGTCGTGCTGCCGCGCCGGGACTACACGATCGTCGAGGACTCCTGGGACGTCGTCGGACTGTGCGGCACCGGCAGCAAGGACATCATCGTGGAAAACGCCTTCGTCCCCGGCTACCGCACCGTGGACGCCGCCGAGGTCGCCGAGGGGGAGGTGGCCGCGGCCCGCGCGGGCCGCACCGAGCCTCTCTACCGGCTGCCGTTCTGGACGATGTTCCCGCTCGGCATCACCGCGGCGGTGATCGGCATCACCGAGGGCGTGCTGGCCGCGCACCTGGACCACCAGCGCGAGCGCATCCTGGCCACGACCGGCGAGCGCGTGACGCGGGATGCGCACATGCTGTACGCCGTCTCCGAGGCCGCCGCCGAGATCGCCGCCTCGCGCACCCAGCTGCTGGACGGCATCAGCCGGCTCTACGCCAAGGCCGAAGCCGGCCAGCCCATCAGCTTCGAGGACCGCTCCACCGTCCGGCGCAACCAGGTGCGCTGCGCCTGGCGCGCGGTGGCCGCCGCCGACGAGATCTTCGACCGCTCCGGCGGCAACGCCCTGCGCAGGGACAACGCCATGCAGCGGCTGTGGCGCGACGCCCACGCGGGCCTGCACCACGCCATCCACGTGACCGGCGGCATCTACCAGTCCAACGCCCTGAGCGCGATGAACGCCGAGGTGCCGCCCGCGCTCCGGACGCTGATCTAGAACGTTCCGGACACCGACCGAGGACAACGAGGAGGCCCGGATGGGCGACATCAGAGCACTGGGCTACGTCAGGGTCAGGGCGACCGACATGCAGGCGTGGCGCACCTTCGCCTTCGACACCATCGGCTTCGCCGAGGGCCGGGGCCCGCAAGAGGACGCGCTCTACCTGCGCCTCGACGAGCGGCCCGCGCGCATCGTCATCCTGCCGGGCCAGGAGGACCGGGTGGAGGCCGTCGGCTGGGAGGTCCGCGACCACCTGGCGCTGCGCCGGGTGCAGACCGCCGTCGAGAGCGCCGGCCTGGCGCCGAAGGCTCTGACGGAGCAGGAGGCGGACCTGCGCAGAGTCGAGGCGGGCTTCGCCTTCGAAGCCCCCGGCGGCACCCCCACGGAGGTCTTCCACGGCCCAGCCCTCGACCACACGCCCCCGGCCACCCGGTACGGCAGCCGCTTCGTGGCCGGCGAGCTGGGGCTCGGCCACGTCGTGGTCCCCGTCGCCGACCTGGGCGGCGCCTACGACTTCTACGCCGAGACGCTGGGCTTCCTGCCGCGCGGCGGCTTCCGGCTGCCCGCCCCGCCCGAATACGGCCCGGTGCGCATCCGGTTCATGGGCGTCAACCCCCGCCACCACAGCCTGGCCATCATGCCCGCACCCGAACTCAAGGCGCCGGCGCTGGTGCACATCATGGTCGAGTTCGAGACGCTGGACGAGGTCGGCCGGGCCCTGGACCGGGTCGGCGCGGCCGGCTACCACCTGTCCTCCACACTCGGCCGGCACACCAACGACAAGATGGTCTCGTTCTACGTGCGCACCCCGGGCGGCTGGGACCTGGAGGTCGGCAGCGACGGCCTGCTGGTGGAGGAGGCGCACTACACGGCCGAGGAGATCACCGCCGACAGCTACTGGGGTCATGCGTGGGACTTCAGCTGAGCGGCGGCACCTCGGCGGCGGCCAAGGCGCGGGCCCTGTACGACGCCCGCCGCTTCCGCCGGCCGATCCCGCCCTTCACCGACGCCGAACCCGGGCTCACCATGGCCGACGGCTACGCCGTCCAGCGCGAGCTGCTCGCCCTGCTCCTGGCCGACGGCGACCGGGTGATCGGGCACAAGGTCGGTGCGACCTCCAAAGCCATGCAGCGGCTCATCGGCCTGGACTCCCCGGACTACGGGCCCGTGCTCGCCTCCACCGTGTACGCCGACGGCGACACCGTCCCGCTCGACCGCTTCATCGCCCCCAAGCTCGAAGCCGAGATCGTCTTCGTCCTCGGCGACCGGCTGGAAGGGCCGGGCGTCACGGTGGAGGAGGCGCGCCGCGCCATCGCGGGGGCCAGGGCCGCCATGGAGATCGTGGACTCCCGGATCGCCGACTGGCGCATCAGGCTCGCCGACACGGTCGCCGACCTGGCCTCCAACGGCGCGGTGGTCACCGCCCCCGGCATGGTGCCGGCCGGTGACTTCGACCCCCGCCTGATCGGCATGGTGCTGTCGCGCAACGGCGAGGTCGTCGACACCGGAGCGGGGGCCGCCGCGCTCGGCGACCCGGTGGGCGTGGTGGCGTGGCTGGCCAACGTGCTGGGCGCCGACGGGGTCGCGCTCGAACCCGGCCACCTCGTCATGACCGGGGCGTTGCACGCCGCGGTGCCGATGGAGCCGGGTGATGTCTTCCGGGCCGAGTTCGACCGGCTCGGCACGGTCACCGTACACGTCGCCGAGAGCGTGTAACGGGCGAGACAGCCGAGCGCCGTACAGGACGGAACGGCCGGGCCGCAGGTGAGCGGGGCGGTCAGTCGTCGTAGGTGACCTCGACCGCTTCGGTCACCGGGAGCGACTGGCAGCCCAGCACCCAGCCCTCCGCGAGGTCCTGCTCCTCCAGCACCTCGTTGCGGAGCATCTTGACCTCCCCCGAGACGACCTTGCACGCGCACGCGCTGCACGACCCCTCCCGGCACGAGAACGGCGCGTCCAGCCCGCCTGCCAGCAGCACCTCCAGCAGCGTCGTCCCGGACGGCCACGACAGGCTCGCCCGCCGGCCGTCCAGGGTGACGGCCAGCCTCACCGGCGCAGCGTCCTGCGCATCCCGCGAGCCCTGGCCCCCCTGCGTATCCGCCGGTTCCGGCGCGATGCGGAACGGGTCTGCGGCCAGCGAGTGGAACCGCTCGGTCGTCACCCGCCCGCGCGGCATGCCGCAGGCGAGCAGCGCCCGCTCGGCGGCGTCCATGAACGGCTCGGGGCCGCAGACGAACGCCCCCGCAAAGCCGGCGAAGGGCCGCACCAGCGGCGCCAGCTGGTCGGCGGTCGGCCGGCCCTGCACCGACTCCAGCAGGTGGATCACCGTGAGCCGTTCCGGATGGCGTGCGGCGAGCTCGCGCAGCTCACCAGCGAAGATCACCGATGTCTCGTCGCGGTTGGCGTACAGGAGGACGGCCCGCCCGGCCGGTCCGCTCAGCACCGCCTTCAGGATCGACATGATTGGCGTGATGCCGCTGCCCGCCGCGATCAGCAGGTGGTCGGCCATCAGGTCGGGCGAGGTGAACCGGCCCGCAGGCGGCAGCACCTCGATCAGGTCGCCCGCCTCGACGTGGTCGCAGATCCAGTTGGACCCGGTGCCGCCGGCGACCCGTTTGACCGTGACCTTCAAATCGTGCTCCACCCCGGGCGTGCTGGACAGCGAGTAGCAGCGGCCGAGCGCTCCGCCGGGGACCGGAACGCGCAGCGTCAGAAACTGCCCCGGCAAGTAGGCGAAGCGCTCGCGCAGCTCCTCGGGCACCTCAAAGACCAGCGACCGGGCCTGCGCCGTCTCGGTGACGACCCGGCGGACCCGCAGGCGGTGTCCCGGGCTTCCCTGAGCCCGCATGACCTGCCCGGTCTGCGCCCCAGCGGCTTCCGCCATGCTCACGTCCTCCTCGTCGGGTCCGCTCTCGCCGCTGTGCGGCGGACTCGACGATAGGCAGGGCCCGCGCCGTGCTCCATCGGCGGTCCCGATCAACGGGAGCGTCGGCCCCCGTCGGCCCGCTGCGGCTCACGGTGGTTCAGCCCGCCGCGGAGCGGCCGGCGCGGCGGCCGAAGAAGGTCGCATCGCCCAGCGAGGTCCCGCTGCAGTATCCCCAGGCGGGGATGCCGCTGGTCGTCCTGCCCGCGGCGAAGAGACCGGGGATCGGCTCGCCCTCGAGGTTGAGGACTTCGCCCCGCGCGGAGGTGTGCAGGCCGCCGAGGGTGAAGACGCCGAACATCGCGCCCCGCAGATCCAGCACGCCGTAGGGCGGGGTCAGCGGCCTCAGCCACCGCGCCGACTTGTGGAACAGCGGGTCGCGGCCCTGGCGCGCGTGCGTGTCGTACGTCTCGACGGTGCCGGCCAGCACGCCGGGGGCGATCCCCATCGCCTCCTCCAGCTCGGCCAGGTCGTCGGAGACCCAGGTGGCCTCGGCGACGTATCCGCCGGCGTGCCGTACCTCCTCGGCGGCGGCCTCGTCGTAGAGGAGGAAGACCTGGCGGTCCTGGCGGAAGAGCGCGGCCTGCCCCACCTGCCCGGGGTAGGCGTCCTCGGTGATGAAGCGGCGCCCGTGCGCGTCCAGGAGCAGGGCGCGGCACAGCAGGGCGGGGTCGGCGGGGAAGGAGGTCTGCGCGGCCTCCATGTGCCGGACCGCCGCGCCGGCCGCCTGGCCCATGCGGATCCCGCGGCCGTCGTCGTGGTCGGTGCCGATCAGGAAGTTGCCCAGTACCCTCGGCGCGTGCTGGGCGAGCATCGCCCGGTTGGCTGCGAAACCGCCCGTCGCCAGGACGACCCCTTGCCGGGCCCGGAGGAAGGAGCGCTCTCCGAACGAGACGACCTCGGCTCCGACGACGCGGCCGTCGTCGACCACCAGCCGGGCGGTTCTGGTGTCGTAGCGGGTTCTCACCCCGGCGCGTTCGGCCGTCGCCACCAGGTGCTTCATCAGCATCCATCCGGCCGACCGCTCGCCGGGCCGTTTGCCCTCCATGTGCGGGATGTGCCCGCGCGGCGCGGGCGGCGCGATGCCGGCGAAGAAATGGGTGTTCTCGCCCCCGGTGTACATCAGGCCGTATCCGCTCGGGGCCTCCCAGGACGGCTCGTTCCAGAGCCGGGGTGTGAACGGGACGCCGCAGGCGACCAGCCAGTCGTAGTGCTCCAGGCTTCCCTCGCAGTAGAGGGCCAGCTTCGCCTCGTCGGGGTCGGGGCCGGTGGCGGCCTTGAGGAAGGCGTACATCGCCTCCTGGCTGTCGGCGACGCCGCAGGCCTTCTGCAGCGGGGTCCCGCCGCCCAGGTAGAGCGAGCCGCCGGCCATGGCCGAGGCGCCGCCCCAGCCCCCGGCCGCGTCCACGACCAGCACGTCGGCTCCCGCCCTCGCCGCCTCGATCGAGGCGCTGGCGCCCGCGCACCCGTTGCCGACGACGAGCACGTCGCTTTCCGCCGCCCAGCTGCGCACCTGCGATGCCCGGACCGGGGTCGTCCCAGCCGCGCTCATGCCGGCTCCTCTCGTTGACGTCGCACGAACGATAGGAGCCGCCGCGGCGGGTGGTGAGATCCGCTCCCGCTCAGCGGGAGAAGGCATGGGCGGCGGGTCGCGGCGTCCCTACGGTCCTACTACCACCCCGGGAGGCGCCCATGACCGGCTCACACGAGGTACGACGCCCGCACGGACTGGGCGAAGCGGCCGAGCAGTGTGCCGAACTGGTCGATCTCCTGCTCCGGCCAGTCCTTCATGACCTCACCGAGCATCTCCACGCTGGTCCGGTTGATCGCCTCCACGGCGCGCCGGCCGGCCTCGGTCAGCGTGATCGAGACCGCCCGCAGATCCCCTGGCTCGGTCGTCCGCTCGACCAGGCTCCAGCCCACCATGCGGGCCAGCACCTTGCTGATGTTGGAGGCGCTGGTGCGCGACATCTGCGCCAGGTAGGACGGGCGAGCCGTGCCGCCCACGCGCTCGAGCTCCAGCAGCAGCGTCATCGAGGCGGCGTCAGCCCGCACACCGGCGCGCTCGAGGATGATGTCCTGCATCCCGACCGCGGTCCACCGGCCCAGCAGGAGGGCGAACGCCTCGAGAACGCGGGAGAGGCCCGGCTCCGGACCGGTCTGTGAAGTCATCTGCGCTGGAGCTCTTCCCTCGGAAAGTCACGAAGATTACGCTGTCGCTACGACATTGTTTCCAGGCGACAGTATATCGCCCTCCCACGTCGCATCGTCTGGAGCTTACTCACCGGCGGACGGACAACCCGAATGCATCTGGAATACACCGCTGAACAGCGTGCCCTCCGTGACGAACTGCGCGCCTACTTCGAGCAGCTGATGACCCCCGAGATCCGCCACGCCCTGCGCGACGGGTACTCGATGCCGGAGGCCACCGACACCTACCGGGCGGTGGTGCGGCGGCTCGGCCGAGACGGCTGGCTCGGCATCGGCTGGCCCAGAGAACTGGGCGGCCAGGGCAGGAGCATGGTGGAGCAGGCCATCTTCGCCGAGGAGGCGGCCCGCTACAACGTGCCGACCCCGCTGCTGACCATCAACAGCGTGGGCCCGGCGATTGCCGCCTACGGGACCGAGGAGCAGAAGGCCACGCTGCTGCCCGGCATCCTGGCCGGTGAGATCCATTTCGCGATCGGATACTCCGAGCCCGAGGCCGGCACCGACCTGGCCTCCCTGCGCACCCGCGCGGTCAAGGACGGCGGCGACTACGTCATCAACGGCCAGAAGCTGTGGACCGGGATGATGGAGGCCGCCGACTACATTTGGCTGGCCGCGCGCACCGATCCGCAGGCGCCCCGGCACCGGGGCGTGTCGGTGTTCCTGGTGCCCCGCCACGCTGCGGGCATCGCTTCCACCCGGCTGAAGACTCTCGGGGACCACTCGGTCGCCGCAGTCTCCTTCGACGACGTCAGGGTGCCGGCCGAGGCCTGCATCGGCGCAGAGAACGGCGGCTGGCCGCTGATCACCGGTCAGCTCAACTCCGAGCGCGTGGCGCTGGTGCCCTCGGCGGGGGAGGCCGCGCTGCTGGAGCGCGCGATCGCATGGGCCGCAGAAGAAGGGCTGCTGGAGCGGCCTCACGTGCGGATGAGCTTGGCACGGATGCGAGCCAAGATCGAATTTCTGCGCCTGCTCAACGCCAAGGCCGCAGCCGCGGTCGACGCCAAGCGCCTGGCCGCCGCGGACGCCTCGGCCGCCAAGGTCTTCGGCAGTCAGCTCCACGTGGAGCTGGTGGAGGTGCTGATGGAGCTGGCGGGGCGGCGCGCCTACCTGACGCGCGAGTCCCCGGGCGCGGTCCTCGGCGGCGGACTGCCCAAGGCGTTCAAGTCCGTGCACGTCATGACCTTCATCGGTGGCGCCAACGAGATCCAGCGCGACCTCGTCGCCCAGCTGGGCCTCGGGCTGCCCCGTGCCAAGCGCTAGGAGCACTTCATGGACTTCACCTTCGATGAGGATCAGACGGCCCTGCGGGAACTGGCCGTCGAGATCTGCTCCGGGCCGCCGGAGCAGATCTGGAACAACCTCGCCCGCTCCGGTCTGATCGGCGTCGCGCTGCCGGAGGAGACGGGCGGCTCCAGTGCGTCGTTCCTCGAGTTCTGCCTGGTGGTCGAGGCCACCGCGGCGCACGCGCCGTTGATCGAGGGCGTGCTGCTCGGCGCCGCCCCGGTCGCCGCGTTCGGTACGGCGCAGCAGCGGGCGCGGCTGATCCCGCCGGTCTGCGAGGGCGCGAGCGTCCTGCCCGCGGCACTGGAAGCCGGACGGGCGCACGCCGTACGCGAAGACGGCTGGCGGCTCACCGGCGAGCACCCCTTCGTCCCGCTGGCCGACCGCGCCCGGCGGATTCTGGTGAACGCCGGAAGCGGCCTGTTCCTCCTCGACCCCGCCGCCGACGGCGTGCAGCTGCTGCGCCAGGACACCCTCACCGGTCAGCCGGAGTTCGTGCTGCGACTGCAGCGCGCCCCGGTGGCCGAAGAAGACGTGCTGCGCCCGCCGGGCCAGGGCGGCGAGGTGCTGGACTGGCTGCTGCCGCGCGTCACCGCGGCCTACTGCGTGCACCAGGCCGGTTGCGCGGCGGCGGCCCTGGAGCTGACGGCCGCCCACCTGCGCACCCGTGAGCAGTTCGGCCGCCCTCTGGCCACCTTCCAGGCCGTCAGCCAGCGCATCGCCGACGCCTACATCGATGTGGAGGGCCAGCGGCTGACCGCCTGGCAGGCGGCGTGGCGGCTGGCCGCAGGACTGGACGCGGCAGAGGAGGTGCAGATCGCCGCCTGGTGGGCCTGCGACGCCGGGCCGCGGGTCCTGCACGCCGCCCAGCACCTGCACGGCGGCCTCGGCACGGACCTGGACTACCCGCTGCACCGCTACTTCCTGGCGGGCAAGCGCAACGAGCTGATCCTCGGCGGCTCCTCCGCCCGGCTGCTGGAGCTGGGCGGCCTGCTCGCGGGGAGCCGGGCATGAGCGCCCCGCTGGCGGGCCTGCGCGTCGTGGAGATCTCCCGGACCGTCGCCGGGGCCTACGCGGGCAAGCTGTTCGCCGACTGCGGCGCCGAGGTCACCGCCTTCGCAGCGGTGGACGGCCCGCTCGGGGCCTTCCTCGCGCACGGCAAACACCCGGTGGCCGAGCTCTCGGCCGCCGAGGCGTCGATCGCCGGGGCCGATGTGCTCATCCGGGAGGCCGACGGCCACGACGAGGGCCCCGGTGCGCCGGTGACGGTGGAGATCTCCCCCTACGGGCGGGGTGGGCCGCGGCGGCCGTGGACGGACTTCACCCTGCAGGCCGAGAGCGGCTCGCTGCGGCTGCGCGGCCTGCCGGACTCCTACCCGCTGATGGCCGGCGGCCGCCCGGCCGAATGGGTGGCGGGGGCGCTGGCGGCGGGCGGCGCGCTCGCCGCCATCCTCGGCGGCGGCACGGCCCGCCTGGACGTGGCGCTGCTGGACGTGCACGCCTACGTCACGAACCTGTTCGTCGACACCCGGGCGGCGCTGCAGGGCGAGTCGCGCGACCCGATGGTGCTGCGCCACCGGCTCAGCCCGTCGGTGGAGCCCACCCTGGACGGCTGGGTGGGCTTCAACCTGGCCTCGGCGCAGAATCTCCAGGACTTCATGGTGCTGGTGGAGCGGCCGGACCTGCTGACGGATGAGGAGCTGTCCACGCACTACGGCCGCTACCGGCGGGCCAAGGAGTGGAACGAGGTGGTCCAGAGTTGGACCGCGCGCCATCCCACCGGCCACATCCTGGAGCAGGCCGCACTGCTGCGGATCCCGTCCTCGCCGGTCCACAGCGGGGCCACCGTCGTCGAGGACCCGCACATGGCCGAGCGCGGCTTCTTCGTCAGCGAGGGCACCGGCTTCACCCGGCCCGATGTGCCCTTCCTCATCGGCGGCGCGCGGCCCCGCCCGGACGGCGGCGCCCTCCCCCTGCGATCGGACGGCGGCGCAGCGCGACCGCACCCGGAGGCCGGGCCCGGGCAGCGGCCTCTGAGCGGGCTGCGGGTGCTGGATCTGGGCACCTGGTGGGCGGGCTCGTTCGCCGCCACACTGCTCGGTTCGCTCGGCGCCGACGTCCTCAAGGTCGAATCAACCCGGCGCGTGGACGGGGCCCGCCTGCTCAACGCCGATCCCCGCCAGGAGCTGTGGTGGGAACGCGGCCCCTTCTACCTGGGCGCCAACCACAACAAACGGGCCATCACCCTCGACCTCGCCGACCCCGACGGGCTCGGCCTGCTCAAACGCCTGATCACCACGGCCGACGTGCTGCTGGAGAACTTCGCCCCGCGCGTCCTGGACAACCTCGGCCTGGACTGGGAGGGCGTGCACGCCCTCAACCCCTCACTGGTCATGCTGCGGATGCCCGCCTTCGGGCTGAGCGGACCGCTGCGCGAGCGGGTCGGCTACGCCCAGACCGTCGAGCAGTACGCGGGCCTGTGCTGGGTGACCGGCTATCCGGAGGGGCCGCCCACCAACCCCAGCGGCCCCTCCGACCCGATGGGCGGCGCGAACGCCGTCTTCGCCCTGCTGGCGGCGCTGCGCCTGCGGGCGGGGACCGGGCAGGGACTGCTGGTGGAGGCACCATTGGTGGAGGCCGCGCTCACCATGGCCGCCGAGCAGATCGTGACGGCCGCCGCCACCGGCCGGGTGATCGGCCGCGACGGCAATCACAGCCCCGGCATCGCCCCCCAGGGCGCCTACCCCTGCGCGGGCACCGAGAGCTGGGTGGCGATCTCGGTGGTGACCGACGCGCACTGGAGCGCCCTGCGCGACCTCGCCAAGGTGGCGCGCTGGACGGAAGATCCCGCCCTCGGCTCCCGCGCGGGCCGCCAAGCCCAGCAGGACCTGCTCGACCGGGAACTGGCCGAATGGACCGCCGAGCAGGACGCCGCCGACCTCGTCACCGCGCTTTTGGACCGCGGGATCCCCGCCGCCCGGCTCACCGACCCCCGCTTCGCCCACGAACACCCGCAGCTGGCCGGCCACGGGCTGTTCGAGGAGATCGACCACCCCGTGGTCGGCCGCATCCACCTGCCCGTGGTGCCCTACCGGTACTCCGGCGTCGAGCGCTGGTCCCGGCTCGCCCCGCCCACGCTCGGCCAGCACACCCACGAGGTCCTGACCGGGGAACTCGGCCTCACCCCCGAACAGATCGACGAGCTGACCGCCCGCGGCGTCATCGGCACCCGCCCCGCCACTTTGTGAGGATCCCCATGAACCCCACCCCCGCCACCCGCCTGGCCCAGGGCTTCAGCTGGACCGAATGCCCCCGCTGGCACGAGGGCCGTTTCCACTTCTCCGACATGTACAACCACCGGCTCGTCACCCTCACCGAGGACGGGAAGGCCGAGACGATCCTGGACCTCGGCGGCCGGGAGGCCCTGGACGGGGCCGAGGTCGTCCCGGTGGGCACCGGCTACCTGCCGGACGGGCGCCTCCTGGTTAACTCGATGTTCGAGAAGGTCGTGCTCATCGTCTCCGGCGATGACGTCAACGTCTACGCCGACCTGCGCGAACTGGCGGCCGGCCCGATCAACGACATGGTGGTCGACGCCTCCGGCCGCGCCTATGTCACCCAGCTCGGCTTCAACCTGTGGGCGGGTGAGCAGCCTGCGCCCTCCCCCATCATCATCATCGAGCCTGCAGGCGCCGCCCGCCTGGCCAAGGGCACCGAGCACCTGATGGGGGCCAACGGCATCGCGCTCACCGCCGACGGCGCCACGCTGGTCACCGCCGAGGCCTTCGCCAACCGGCTGGCCGCCTTCGAGGTGGACGCGAACGGCGAGCTGTCCGGCGGCCGGATCTTCGCCGACCTCGGCGACATGCCCGACGGCCTGTGCCTGGACCAGGAGGGCGCTGCCTGGGCGGCGATGCCGATCACCAGCCGGGTGCTCAGGGTCGCCGACGGCGGCGAGGTGCTCGCCGAGGTGACGGTGCCACAGGCGGAGGCGGGCTCCAGCACGGCCTGCGCGCTGGGCGGCCCGGACCGCCGCACCCTCTACCTGGCCTGCGGCGTGGAGGTCTTCGACTTCGAGAAGTCGCGGCAGGACGGACAGGGGTCCATCTGGACGGCCCGCGTCGAGGTCCCCGGCGGCGGCGCCCGCCCCTGACACGACACATCGCCGGGGACCGCTCCCCGCCACGCCCCAGTCGTGCCCCACTTCCCGCACCCCGTTTCCGTGAGGAGACCACCTTGCTCGACTTCACCGACCGCGTCGTCATCGTGACCGGCGCGGGACGCGGCATCGGCCGCGCCTACGCCAAACTGCTCGCCGCCCGCGGCGCGCACGTCGTCGTCAACGACCTCGGCGGCGACGCCGACGGCCACGGGCCCTCCTCGGAGGCCGCCGACACCGTCGTGGCCGAGATCAAGGTCGCCGGCGGTACGGCGGTGGCCAGCGCGGACTCCGTCACCGACGGGGCCGAGGCCATCGTCACCCTGGCGGTGGAGACCTTCGGCCGTCTGGACGCCGTCATCAACAATGCCGGGGTCTACCGGCTGGGCGATTTCCGCGAGCTGGACCTTAAGGTCTACCGGGACTTCCTGGACGTGCACTACCTCGGCAGCCTGCAGCTGTGCCGTGCGGCCTGGCCGCACCTGGCCGACTCGGGCAGCGGCCGCATCGTCAACACCGTCTCCGCCGCGATGACCGGGCAGCCCGGCATGGTCCACTACGGCTCGGCCAAGGGCGCCGTCTACGGACTGACCCGCAATCTGGCCGTCGAGGGCGAGGCGCAGGGCATCCGGGTCAACGCCATCGCGCCCGGCGCGGGCACCCGCCTCATGGACATCGCCGGTCCCGCGCTGCCGCCCGGCACCGTGGAGTTCATGCACGAGCACATGCCGCCCGAGCTGGTCGCCCCGGTCGGCGCCTACCTGGTCCACCAGGACTGCGCGATCACCGGTGAGGTGCTCAACGCGGCCGGCGGCTACGTCTCGCGCCTGGTCGTTGTCAACACCCCCGGCATCCACGAGCCGGAGCTCACCCCCGAGACGGTCGCCGAGCGGCTGGCCGAGATCACCGACCTGACGGGAGCCAAGCCGTGAAAGCCACCTACCCCTTCGGGCCGGTCCCGCCCGCGGAAGGCATGGAGATCATCCGGGCTCTGCACGCCGATCGGCCGATGACCAAGGTGAGCTTCGCATACGGCGGGGACGCCTGGGTCGTCCACGGCTACGAGGCCTGCCGGCAGCTGCTGGAGGACCGCCGGTTCGTGCGCAAGCCGTTCCGCGACGGGCGGGTGGTGCCGTATGCGATCGAGTTCCCCGAGTTCCTCACCAAGACCCTGCAGTTCATGGACCCGCCCGACCACACCCGGTTGCGCAGGCTGGTGGCCAAGGCGTTCACCATGCGCCGGGTGGAGGCGCTGCGGCCCTCCACCGAGGCGCTGGCCGAGCGCCTGATCGAGAAGATGACCACCGGCCGTGCCACTGCCAACCTGGTGGAGGCCTACGCGCTGCCGCTGCCCATCCAGGTCATCGGGGACCTGCTGGGCGTGCCCGACGACGGGCGGGCGAACTTCGTCAAGTGGAGCCACGCGCTGCTGTCCACCTCGGGCATGGCCGAGGAGACCGTGGCCGAGCACGCCGCCTCCCTGTTCATGTACCTGCTGGAACTGATCACCGCCAAGCGGGCGGCCCCGGCCGACGACCTGCTCAGCGCTCTGGCCGCGGCACAGGAAGCCGACGACCGGCTCGAAGACGGCGAGATCGTCGAGATCGCGATGTTGCTCGTCCTCGGCGGCTTCGACAACACCGCCAACTTCATCGAGCAGGGGGTGCTGTCACTGCTGCTCAACCCGGAGCACCGGGCCTACCTCGCCGAGGACGTCGATGGGCGGATCGGACCGGCGGTGGAGGAGATCCTCCGGCACGCGGGGATGGAGATGGGCAAAGAAGTCGAGGGACGGGTCGGGCTCGTGCCGTTCGCCGCCGCCGAGGACCTCGAGCTGGCCGGAGCAGTGATCAGGAAAGGCGAGGCCGTCATGGTCGACCTGGGCTCGGCCAACCACGACGACCGGGCCTTCGATGAGGCGGGCCGCTTCGACCTGGCGCGCACGCACAACCCGCACCTGACCTTCAGCCACGGGCTGCACCGCTGCCTGGGCGCCTCACTGGCCACGATGGAGCTGCAGGTGGGCATCGGGACACTGCTGAAACGGCTGCCGGAGCTCGCGCTCGCCGGTGACCCGGTCTATCTGGAGGGCGTGCTCACCGGCGGCATGACCGACCTTCCCGTCGCCTGGTGACGCCACATGAAGATCACGACTTTGGCGGAGTTCGAGACGGCCTACCGGGAAGGGCTGGACATCCCGCTGCCCGGCAGGTCGTGGCGGACGGTCACCGAGGAGTGGCTGCAGCGTTTCGGCGACGGGGCCGGGGACTACAACCCGCTCTTCCGTGACCCCCGGTATGCGGAAAAATCGCGCTACGGCGCGCTGGTGGCCTCGCCCGCCTTCCTGTTCTCAATCGAGTTCGGGGCCAACGCCGCCATCTGGGGGCACATCCCGCAGGAGAACATCGCCACCAAGGACCTGACCCTGCTCTACCTCGGCTCCCGCATCGAGTGGCACCGGCCCGTCTGGCTGGGCGACCGGGTCCGGGGCATCGAGACGCCGGAGGCGATCCGCCGTACCTCCACGCGGCAGGTCGGCGAGGCGTGCGTGTGCACCGGGCGCACCGACTACTGGAACGCGCGCGGTGAGCTGATCGCCACCATGCGCACCGACATGCTCCGCTTCGCCAATCCGGGCCGCGCAGTGGAGGCCGCCCGCGAGCCGGGAGTGCGCATCGCGCCCGACCCGCTGGTGTGGGAGCGCGAGCGGCGCGGCGGCGAGCCGCTCCACTGGGAGGAGGCCCGCGCCGGAGAGCCCATCCCGGAGCTGCCCCGGGGCACCTACACCACCACCGAGCTCTACCTGTTCGCCCACGCGGCGCTGAGCACCCGCCGCTCCCGCTATGTCGACGAGGGAACGATCGACATGGGCGCCGGCGGCCGGGCCGACCCCGACTACGCCCGCAACAACCGCGCCCAGGCCGCCAGCTTCGACTACGGGCCGCAGCGGATCTGCTGGCTCATCCAGGCCGTCACCGACTGGATGGGCGATCACGGCACCCTCCTGCGCATGCAGGCCCGGCTGCGCCGGCCCAACCTCGTCGGCGACACCAACACCGTGCGCGGCACGGTCACCCGCGTCCACCGTCAGGACGACGACCTGCTGGCCGACGTGGAGGTCCGCAACATCAACCAGGCCGGGGCCGTCACCGCGACCGGGCTGGCCACGGTACGGCTGCCCGCCCGCGGCGCGCCGCTCGGCCCGCCCTTTCCCGAAGCGGCGGGAGAGCGCCGCCCCGGACTCTACGGCTGAGGAGTTTTGCGTATGAAGCTTCATCCAGGTGCACGGCTGCGCAGCGCCGTGTCCGAAGCCGAGGTCATCGTCGTCCGGGCACCGGACGACGAGGTGGACCTGCGGTGCGGGGGAGTGCCCGTGATCGGCCACGACCAGAGCGCGGCCCAGGGGCCGGGCGACGACGGCCACGAACTGCTCATCGGCAAGCGCTACAGCGACGCCTCCGGAACGCTGGAGGTGCTGGTGACCAAGGCCGGGAGCGGGCAGCTGACGCTCGACGGCGAACCCCTCACGATCAAGCCCGCCAAGGCCCTGCCCTCCTCGGACTGAGAACGCCATGAACATCGTCACCTTCCTGGAGATGGCCGCCTCCGCCGATCCCGGCCGAGTCGCCCTCGGCGAGCACCTCACCTACGCCGGCCTGCTGGAGGCGGCCTCCCGGCTGGCCGGGCACTGGAACCAGGCCCCGCCCGGAGTCGTCTACGCCACCGTGGCCACCCCTGCACTGCCGATCGCATTGTTCGCCGCTGCCTGGACCGGCCGCCCCTTCGCCCCGGTCAGCTACCGCCTGGCCGACGAACCGCTGCGGACCGTCCTGCGCGGGCAGGCCCCCGCCGTGGTGATCGCCGACGGCAGGCCCGCGGAGATCGCCTCGGCCGTGGACGGCCTCACGATCATGGCGCCGTCCATGGCCGGGCCCACCGCCGGCGGCGCCGAAGACTCCCCGGCGGCGGCGTCCGGCGGGCCGCCCGCCGGGGACCCCGTCCAGGACCCCGACCTGCCCTGCGTGCTGCTGCACACCAGCGGCACCACCGCCGCGCCGAAGGTGGCGGTGCTGCGCCACCGGCACCTGACCTCCTACGTGCTGGGCTCGGTGGACTTCCTGTCCGCCGGCCCCGAGGAGGCCACGCTGATCAGCGTCCCGCCGTACCACATCGCCGGGATCGCCGGCCTGCTGACCGCCCTGTACGGCGGCCGCCGCATCGTGCAGCTGCCCAACTTCGAGGCCCGCGCGTGGGTGCGGCTGGCACGCGAGCAGCGCGTCACCCACGCCATGGTGGTCCCCACCATGCTGGCGCGCATCGCCGCCGTACTGGAGGAGGACGGCGGCGGCCTGCCGTACCTCAGGCACCTGTCCTACGGCGGCGGCCGCATGCCCGTGCCGGTCATCGAGCGCGCCCTGCGGCTCCTGCCGCACGTGGACTTCGCAGGCGCCTACGGCCTCACCGAGACCTCCTCCTCCATCGCTGTGCTCGGCCCCGAAGACCACCGTCTGGCGCTCGCCTCCGGCGACGCGGCGGTCCGGCGCAGGCTGGGCTCGGTGGGCAGGTCGCTGCCCGCCGTCGAGCTGGTCGTGCGCGATCCCGACGGCAAGGACCTCCCGCCGGGCGAGGCGGGGGAGTTGTGGGTGCGCGGGCCGCAGGTGTCGGGGGAGTACGCCCACGGTGCACTCATCGACGCCGAGGGCTGGTTCCGCACCCGCGACGGCGGCTGGATCGACCAGGAGGGCTACGTGTTCGTCGAGGGCCGGCTCGACGACGTCATCGTGCGCGGCGGGGAGAACCTCTCACCCGGCGAGATCGAGGACGTCCTCCTCCAGCACCCGGCCGTGGCGGAGACCGCCGTCATCGGGATGCCGGACGAGCAGTGGGGAGAGGTGGTAGCCGCCGTGGTCGTCACCCGCCCCGGCACCGCTCCCACTGCGGACGAGCTGCGCGGCTGGGTGGGGGACAGGCTGCGTTCCAGCAGGGTGCCCGCGAAGGTCGTCTTTCGTGACTCCCTGCCGCGCAATGACGTGGGCAAGCTGTTACGTAGGGATCTCCGGCAGGCCATCTTATAAATCTACAACGTAAAGGCACTCCCGCTTTTCTCAATACCTCAAGGCCGTGAAAAACAAACAACGACCCGAAAAGCACCAGCTACGCGCGCTGGAAGAGCACACGACCGCCGATAATGGTCGTGCGCACCCGGCCCGCGTCCGGTTCCTGGAGAACCTCCTGGAGCGGGCCTTCCAGGAGAAGCAGGTCCGCGGCCATGCCGGTGTGCACGGTCATCGGCCCTGATCGGGGCAGATCACCGGCCGTCAGATAGCCGTGCAGCGTTACCTGAGTACTGACGCGTTCCCCGGGCGCGAGAGTCCGGTCGCGGGCGGCAGCCATCACCTGCCAGGGGTCGGCGGGACCGTAGGGGGCGTCGCTGGAGGGCGCCACCATCACCCCGGCCCGCAGCAGACTGCCGTAGCGGTAGAGCTCGGCACCGGGCGCCTCGCGCAGCATGTCCGATCCGCGATCGGCCAGGAGAGCGGGCTGGGTGACCACGCGCAGCCCGTGTGCGGCGATGCGGGTGAGGGCCCACGGAGGCACGACGGCGGCGTGTTCGAGCCGGTCGCCGTTCAGCGAGCCTGCCTCGTCGAAGGCGGCCAGCGCCAGCAGTAGCGCCTCTGTGGTGAGGCAGTGCAGGGCGACGGGGCGTCCTGCGGCGTGCCGGTGGGCGATTTCGCTGACGAGTGGTTGTATGCCGGGGAGTGCGTGGTCGTGGATGACGATTTTCCACGGCGTGCGTCCTGCGGGGTCGCCCAGGAGGCGCACGTGCTGTGGAATGGGCGGGATCGCCGTCAGGCCGGGAGTGGCGTCGGTGACGGAGGTGACGCCCCAGCGGGCTAGAGTCTCGGCGACGGGTCGCAGGTCGGGTGGTTCGGAGATGTTTCGCACCAGGTGATCAGCTCGCCAGAGCCGGCCGGTGGGGGAGCCGTCGGTGGCTCTTTCGATGCCCGGGTCGTCGTTCTGGTCCAGGCCAAGGCGGCGGATGGCGGCGGTGTTGAGCATCCACAGTGAGCCGCCGCGGTGCTGTAGCCGTACCGGGTGGTGGGGGTGCAGCCGGTCAAGCGCTTGCGCGTCCAGCGACAATGCGCAGCCGACTCCCCGGATCCATCCTGCGGCGTCGGGGGTCGCCCGGGCCAGGGCCCGGTGCAGGTCCTGTTCGGTTCGTACGGCGGGCGGCCCGCACGGTACGGATTGCAGAGCCGCCGCCCAGGCCAGCAGGTGGACGTGGTGATCGGTCAGGCCGGGCAGCAGCGCACCCCCCTTGCCGTCGATCACGTCCTCGCGGGGCCGGGGCCGCAGGGACCCGATCGTGGTGATGTGTCCGGCCTCCAGCCGTACGTCGGCGCGTCGCCCGCGGACTTCGACATCGCGCAGCAGCATGGTCATGCGGTTGCCAGCTCGGCCAGGACGGCTGCGGTGTCCCGGCCCGGCTGCGGAGCGGGGACGGAGGGGATCGTCCGCGCCTGTGGGGCGGGGGCGAACGAGACAGGCCGGGCGGGAGCGTACCCGGACACCGTGCTCGCCGCGACCGCGGCCATGGCCACATCCAGCACCTCGCCGCCGCGGGCCAGGCTCTCGGCCACGCGGCAGGCGGCGTACAGGCCGGTGAGCGGGTCGGCGAGCGCGTCGCCGCAGAACAGCGGTCCGCACCCATCGGGATCCTGGGCGACCAGCCCGGCCGCGGCCGCCACGTCGTCGCCGAAACCCACCCGGTCCTCCCGGCGACCGTATGCCGTGATGGACAGCCAGACGGTGCCGGCCGCCGCGGCCGCGTGCGCGTCCAGGCCCCAGCGGGCCAGAGCCCGGGGACGGGAGGACTCGATGACCACATCGGCCCGTTCGAGGAGTGACTGCAGAGCTGCGGCCTGATGGCGGGGGTCGAGGATGACGGAGCGGTGGCCGGAGTGCAGCAGGTCGAAGAAGCGAGGGTCGCCGAAGCGTGCGCCGTCCGGCCGGTCGGGCGTCTCCACCTTGATCACTTGGGCTCCGGCCAGGCCCAGCAGGTGCGCGCAGAGCGGTCCGGCCCACAGGGCGCTGAAGTCCACGACGAGCGCACCGCGCAGGTCCGGGACCGCCGCCGGAGCGCATGGGGGAGCCGGATGCGGCCACTCTCCGACCAGTGACACGGCGAGCCCCAGCAGCCGGGCCCGCTGCCTGATCTCGGCTCCGCTCCGGGTACGGCACCACTCGGCCAGCTTCCGCCGGCTCATCGGCGCGCCGATGAGCGCGGTGAGCAGGTCCGGATCGTCGGGGCGAGCGCAGGAGAGCGCTGCCCAGCCGTCGGCGGTCTCCAGCAGGCGGCATGACCCGCCGACCGAGATCGTTCCCGCGCGGGTGCGTCCGGTCAGCGCCGCCCGCTCGGTCAGCAGGGCGGCTCCGTTGACGCCCAGGGCCGCTCCCCATTGCGCGGCGGCTTCTGCCGTGTGGTGTCCGGGGTCGAGGGGCGGGCCGTCCGGGTGGCCGGTGAGTGCGGCCAGCCCTGAGGAGACCCAGGCTGAGGTCATGGCCACAGCTCGTCGATCAGCCCCCAGGAGAGGGCCTCCCGGGCGGTGAGGACCGCTCCGGTGAGCGCGAGCCAGGCCGTGCGCCACCGGCCGATGCGGCGGGTCAGGCTGACGGTGCCGCCGGCGCCGGGGATGAGTCCCATACTGAGCTCGGGCAGGTGGATGCGGACGTCCGGCCGGGCCAGGACCCGCCCGGCGTAGGCGGGGAGCTCGATGCCCGCGCCGATGCAGTTTCCCTGGAGGCGGGCCGTGGTCCGGTCGGCCAGGCGGTGGAGTGCCAGAGCGGCGGATCGTGCCGTTCGCAGCAGGTGGGCCGCGGCCGGGTCGGCGGTGCCGAACTCGTCCAGATCACCGCCGGCGCAGAAGTCCGGTCCGTGGCCGGTGAGTTCCACGCGGAGTGCCCGGTCACCGGCGGCGACGGCCAGGGCGTCGCACAGGGCTTCGCGCATGGCGGCGTTGAAGGCGTTGCGCCGGGCCGGTCGGGACAGGCTGATGCGGAGGGTGCCCGCCTCGATGCTGGCTTTGACGGGGTCGGTGGTCTCCTGCGGGCGGCGGGTGTTTCGGCGGGCGAGCCAGCTGGAGAACTCCGTCCCGGCGAGCAGTGTGGAGTAGACCGCCGACTCGGCCACCAGCGCTTCGGGGACGGGCAGGTGTTCCTGCAGGTGCAGGAGCTGGTGCAGGCTGAGCGCCGCGACCGGTGCGGTGTGGATGGTCCGGGTCAGTGTCTCCAGGGCGGCGTGGACGTCGTTCACCGCGACGACCTGGGGGTGTCTGGACGGTTGTGGGCACACCGCCACGGTGCATGCCCGTGCCAGGCGAAGCGCCCGTGGGGATGCGTCCGTCGGTAGGACACCGATGATCACTTGTGGGCGCGTTACCAGGTGGGGGGCCAGCGTCTCGGGGTCGGCCTCTCCTGCGGCTGTTTCGAGGTCGACCACCAGCAGCGGGTAGGTGGGGAGGCCGTCGACCGTGAGCGGCTGGGGCGCCTGGAGCAGGTCGAGCAGTTCGCGGACCGTCAGCATCGCCGGTCCTGTGACCGCCTGGCGTTCTGGCGACGACGCGGTCGGAAGGCACGGCCGGTGTCGGGTGGGTCCGGTGTCCCGACCTCAGAAGATGTCGTTTTTACATTATTTCCATACGACACGGGTCTACCTTATCGTCGGAGTTCCGGAAGCGGCAGGGGTGATTTGCCGATGAAATAGGCCGTACCGAGGCGAGCGGGGAAGAAGTTCTAGGGCCCAAGCGGATCCGCGTTCCACGACGTGGACGTCGCCCGGAGGGGAGTCCAGATCCGCCCACTCACTGTCCACGATCGCGAGGACCTGCTCAGCGCGACTGCGGTCAGCGGGGATACGGCAAGGCGGGACGCGAGATGTCGTCGGAGCCGATGACGGTCAGGTCGTCCGGTGCGGCCAGGCCCAGCCTATGCATTCCAATCAATAGGACGGCCGGGGTATGAGCGCCGATTGAACGAAAACACGGTCACCGACAGTGACGGGGCGCTCTGGGGGCGCAGACCAAGTACGGGAGAAAGGGATAGTGAGGTGTCGAGGCGCTGCTCAGAGGGTTCTTTTGCCGGATGATATGACCCTCCGCTTTGGTTTGATTGCGGTTTGGTGAGCAAGGTGTCCGTTGGAGTTGATCGTCGCTACGGTTTCGGCGTCTTGGATGCCGGGATCGAGGCGAGGACGGCCTGCAGTGACATGGATCGAGCGGACCGCCTACCCGCAGTTCAAGCGGCTGACATCGGCGCGGGTGCTGCATGTGTTCTTCACGCCATCGCCGGAAGAGGTGGCTTGGGCCGAACAGCGCACCGGCAGCCCGGAGTCGCGCTTCGCGCTGGTGCTGGCGTTGAAGTGCTTTCAGAAGATGGCGCGTTTCCCGTCCCCGGACGAGATTCCCGACGTGGTGATCGACCACGTCCGGCGCTGCCTGGACTTGGCCGACGACGTCTGGCCAGACCATGGGTCCTCCCCGAGCGCGAAGGCGCATCGCAGGCTGGTGCGCGAGCGTCAGGGCGTGAAGTACGACGCGGGCCGGGCCCGGGCGATCGCCGCGGCGGCGATCCGCAAAGCGGCGCAGGCCAAGAACAACCCGGCGGACCTGATCAACGTGGCGATCGAGGAGTTGCTCCGGCTCCGGCTGGAACTGCTCGGATACACGACGCTGGAGGACCTGGCCACCAGCATTCGCGCCGAGGTGAACGCCACCATCTTCGCCACGATCCTGCAGCGGATGGCCGAGGCCGGCCGGGCCCGGATGGAAGGTCTGCTCGTCGTCGGGCCGGACGGCAAATCGACGTTCAACCGGCTCAAGAAGCCCGCCCAGCGGGCCACCTGGTCGCGATTTCGCGAGCAGGTGAGATGGCTGGATCAGGTGGACGCGCTCGGTGACACCGACGCGTGGCTGGACGGCATCGCTCCATCGAAGATCGCCGACTTCGCCGGTGAGGCCGACGCCCAGGACGCCGACACCTTGTCGCGCTACGACCCGGTCAAGCAGGTGGCGTTGCTGGCCTGCCTGACACACACTGCCCGGATGCGGGCCCGGGATGACCTGGCCGAGATGCTGTGCAAGCGGATGGCCGCCCACGTCAAACGGGCCAAGGCGGAGCTGGAGGAGATCCGCGCCCGGCAGCGCGCGATCAGCGAGCGGCTGATCGGCACCTACCGTCAGGTGCTGGAACGTCTGGATCCCGGCAGCGAGACCTCGGCCGCCGGACACGAGGCGGTGGCGCGGGCCATGGAGGCGGTGACCTCGTGCGGGGCGGGCGCCGGGCAGGTCCAGGCGCTGGGTGAGATGCTGTCGGCTCTCGTGGTGCAGACTCACAGCGTGCAGGCGGTGCGAGCGGCGGTGGAGCAGGCCGGCGGGTTCGCCGCGCAGCTGGCCGACATCGAGGAGGTCGCCGCCTTCCACGGTGACGCGCACGAGCTGCTGGTGTACCGGTTCTTCAAGAAGGACCGGCCAGCGCTGTTCGAGCTGACCAGCAAGCTGCGGCTGAAGGCCACCTCCAGCGACGATTCGGTGCTGGCCGCGCTGGCGCACGCCCGCGAGCACTCACCCAAGCGGCGCGACTTCATCCCGCTGCCGCCGTCGGTGGAGGATGAGCCGGAGTCGGGCATCGCGTTCGCTTCGGGCAATTGGCGGCGCGCGGTGACCGACCGGCGCCGTCCCGGCATGGTGGCGCGGCGGCATTTTGAGGCGATGGTGTTCTGCTACCTGGCCGAGGAACTGCGCACCGGGGACGTGGCCGTGCTCGGCTCAGGCGAGTACGCCAACTGGGGCGCGCACCTGCTGCCCTGGGAGGAGTGCCAGCCGAAGCTGGCCGCCTTCTGCGAGAAGGTCGGGCTGCCCGATACGCCTGCCGGTTTCGTCGCCCATCTCAAGGACGCCCACCTGAGCGCTGCCGCGCACCTGGACGCCGGCTACCTCGACAACGCCGACCTGATCATCGACGAGGCCGGCGTGCCCACCCTCAAACGCCGCCGCGGCAAGGGCAGCGACGCCGAGGCCGAACGGCTGGCGGCCGAGATCGAGCGGCGCATGCCCGAACGCTCCCTGCTGTCGATCGTCGCGCGCACCGCCCACTGGCTGAGCTGGTATCGCCACTTCGGCCCGACCTCCGGCTCCGACCCCAAGATCAAGGACAAGCTGGGACGGTACTCGCTGGCGGTGTTCACCGGCGGCATCAACATCGGCCCGTACGAGGCGGCCAAGCACATCGCCGGCGTCACCGCCCGAGAGCTGTCCATGGTGCGCAACCGGCACATCACCCTGAAGAAGCTGAACGCCGCGATCGCCGATGTGGTCAACGCCTTCGCCGAGCTGGACGTGGTCAAGGCCTGGGGGGACGGCAGCACGGTGGCCGCCGACGGCACGCAGGTGGACACCTACATCGACAACCTGCTCGCCGAGACCAGCATCCGCTACGGAGGATTCGGCGGCATCGCCTACCACTACATCTCCGACACCTACGTGGCGCTGTTCTCCCGGTTCATCCCGTGCGGAGTGTGGGAGGCGGTGCACCTGATCGAAGGGTTGCTGGCGAATGCCTCCGACATCCAGCCCTCCACCGTGCACGCCGACACCCAGGGCCAGAACTTCCCGGTCTTCGCCCTGGCCACGTTGTTCGGGTTCGACCTGATGCCGCGTATCCGCGACTTCAAGGACCTGATCTTCTTCCGCGCCTCCGTGGAGATCGCCTACCCGCACATCGACCAGCTGTTCGGCGAGAGCGGCCGCAATGTCATCGACTGGAAACTCTTCGAAAGGCACTGGGTCGACCTGATGCAGGTGGCCATCTCCATCAGCGAGGGCCGCCTGTCCTCGGCCACGCTGATGCGGCGGCTGCGCTCCAGCTCCCGCAAGAACCGCATCTACAAGGCCTTCCGTGAGGTCGGCCGCAGCGTACGCACCGTCGCCCTACTGCGCTATCTGGCCGACCCGGCGCTACGGGCGCGCGTCACCGCGGCGACCAACAAGGTCGAGTCCTACAACGGATTCTCCAAGTGGCTCGGCTTCGGCGGCGTGCTGGCCGACAACGACCCCGAAGAGCAAGAGAAACTGATCAAGTTCAACACCTTGCTGGCCAACCTGGTCGTCTTCCACAACGCCCTCGACATCTCCGACATCGTGCGGCAGATGATCACCGAGCGCTGGCAGATCACCGCCGACCAGCTCGGCCAGATCGCCCCCTACCTGCGCGCCCACATCAGCCGGTTCGGCGCGTACGCCACCGACGAGCTACGTGACCGGCCGGATCCGTTCGATCCGCTGCTGAAGGAGGTCGACTTCGCTGACGTCGAGCTGGCCGCTTGATCGCCCGCGCGGGTTGGTGTCATGAGCATGCGCAAGCGAACGATGGCCCGCGCGGCGCGCGGGCCATCGTGGTGGCGCGGGATCCGGCCGGGACTCGGCCGGGGCGGGCCGGAGTGGAGGTCAGCTCGGGCCGAACCAGGTGGAGAGTGCTTCTCGCAGCGCGGTCGCGGCTGTTGCGGCGGGTTCGTCGATGGGGACCGCCCAGGCGATGTGCGCGTCCGGGCGGATCAGCAGGGCGTCGGCCGGCCGGTCGGCGGTCCTGGCGGTGTGGACGTCGACGCGGTCCTTCCAGTCGTGGGCGGCCTCGCGCAGGCCGGGGCGGTCGGCGAGGTCGAGCAGGACGGGCCTGGCGGGGTGCATGAGCCGGGCGACGCCGGTCATGCCCTCGTCGGTGTGCAGGGTGAGGTCGGGGGCGAAGACGCCGGTCAATGGGTGGTCGTTCGTGCCGGGCGTGGGGTAGCGCAGGTCGCTGCCGGCGACCAGGGCTCCCATGCGGCGCAGCGGTTGTTCGTCGGTGAGCAGTTCGGTGAACATCTCGCGCAGGGCTTCGGCGGCCGCGTCGTGGCCGCGGCGCAGGGCGACCTGGGCACGGGTGTGCAGCATGGTGCGGGCGGCGGCCAGGCGGCGTTCGGTGTGGTAGGTGTCCAGCAGGCCGCGCGGGGCCCGGCCGTGCAGGTCAGCGGCCAGTTTCCAGGCGAGGTTGACCGCGTCCAGCATGCCCGCGTTGAGTGCCACGCCGGTGGCGGGGAACAGGTGGACCGCGTCCCCGGCCAGCAGGATGCGGCCTTTGCGGTAGTGGTCGGCCTGGCGGGCCTTGAAGGTGAAGCGGGACAGCCGGGTCGTGGCGGCGATCGGCAGGTGCGCGCCGAGCACGCGGTGCACGCTGTCCTGGAGTTCGGTGACGGTCATGGGGACGTCGTCGTCGTACTCGGTGGTCTCGTCCTCGATGGTGTAGAGGGAGACGCTGGTGGCGCCGGGTGCGGAGCCGAGGCCGAACAGGCCGTGGTCGGTGCGGGTGAATCCGGCGCGGACCACACCGAAGCCGGGCACGTCCAGGTCGCCGTTGCCGAGCACGGTCACCGCGGCGGGCAGGGTGACCTGGGCCAGCCGGTTGACCTCCGGGTAGACGGTGCCCGGAAAGCCGATGCCGGCCCAGTCACGGACGCGGCTGCGGGCGCCGTCGCAGCCCACCAGGTAGCGGGCGCGCACCTGATACGGCCCGTCCGGGCCGCGCACGTCCACCGTCACCGCCGCGTCGTCCTGGCGGATGCCGGTCACCTCGTGCCCTCGGTGGATTTCGACGTCCAGCTCCGCGGCACGTTCTCCTCCAGCAGCCGCTCCAGCTCCTGTTGCGGCAGCGGCAGGGCGTGCATCGGCGGATCGGGGAGCCGGGTGAAGTCCAGGTGCACGCCGCCGAACGGGAACCGGGGCGCCGGTGGCGGTCCCGGGCAGGCGGCCTCGAAACGCTCCAGCAGGCCCCGGTAGCGCAGCAGCTCCAGGATCTGCCCGCCCAGGCCGCCGGCCTTGGGGGTGTCCCGGCGGCGCGGCTGCCGCTCCAGCACCAGCGGCCGCACCCCGGCCAGCCGCAGCTCGGCGGCGAGCATCAGGCCGGTCGGGCCGGCCCCCACAATGATCACATCGGCGTTGATCACTTATCTGCTTTCCTCGTCATTCGTCGTTGTCGTCAGCGTCGTCAGCGTGCGCATGGCGCTACTCCCCGGTCCGCCGGTCCCGGGCCCGGCCGATGATCTGCCGGGTGGCTCCGCCGTCAGGGTGGTGTCGGCCTGAATCAGGGGCAGCATGGCGGGGTGGGATGGTGACGGGTCATCGGGCGATGTGTCAGCTTCCCAGGTCGGCCACGGTCGAGGCCGGGGCGGTCAGGACGGCGTCGAACGCGTCCAGGACGGGCGTGTGCAGGTAGGCGCTCTGGATCCGGTAGCGGTCGGGGCCGGGAGTCTCACGGGGCGCCTGCCGGAGGCCGGCGATGCTGAGCCCGAGCCCGGCCTCGGCGAAGGCGGCCTCGACGCTGCCCGGCTCGGGCGGCTGCAGCGGGGTGTCGTCGATGGCGAAGCCGAAGCGGGCGTTCTCGTCGGGGCGCATGTCGGCGGTGCGTCCGGTGATGCTGGTCAGGGCGAAGGCGCGGTAGTCGTCGCCGAGGGCGTTGTGCAGGTGCTGGCCCATCGGCAACCCGGTGAGCCGGCCGTTGAAGGAGACGGGCGTCTTCTGGATATGGGCGTTGTGGGCGGCCAGCACGATGCGGGTGCCGGGGCCGGAGCGCTGCAGGTGCCACTGGACGGATCCGGCCATGTAGACGTCGCGGCCGGAGGTGTCGGCGGTCCAGCCGTTGCCGGCGTACAGACCGGCCATGGCACGGAAGCCGTAGTCGGCATGGCAGGCGGCCTCCAGGCGGCGCAGCGCGACATCATAGCTGTGCTGATCGCTCCGGGAGACGTACAGGACCTCGACGGCGCGGAAACGCAGCAGCAGCCGCATCAGCAGGGCGCTGAGCGCGTCCTGATCGGCGGCGGGCAGGCGGGTCCAGGCGGGTGCGGCCGAGGCGGCGGAGGCGCCGGCGAAGGATCCGGCGATCCGCATCGCCTGCTCGATGGCCGGCAGGGTTTCGGGGTCGATGTCGCGCAGGTAGTCGGCGACGGGGGCCAGGGCGGGCAGCAGGGATCCGCCGGCTGCCGGGATGTCGATGCCGGCGAACCGCATCGGCACCTCGGCGGTGGCGTTGTGCCGGCGCATCCAGCGCAGCGGCTCCTCAACGCCTACCGGGATGGTCGCGTCGAGCAGGGTCTTCAGGTCGTCGTCGGTGCCCTGGCCCTGGGCCCAGGCGTCCAGGGGGAAGCCCTCGCTGAAGCCGTACTCGAAGGCCATGACGGTGAAGCCGCAGCGTTCGGCCAGGAAGCGCAGGATGCGCTGCCGCAGGTGCGCGAACTCGGTGATGAAGTGGGAGTTCTCGCCGATCGCGACGACGCGCGCGTCGCCGATGAGCTCGCGCAGCGGCTCCAGGTCGTCCAGCGGCGCCTCGGGGTCGAGGTGGCGGAGCGGGACGGCGTGCTCACGCAGCCAGCCGGTGAACGGGTCGAGGTGGGACGAAGCAGGCATGTTGATGAACCGATTCTGTCGTGCTTTGGTAAGGGATGGATCAGAGGTGCGGCAGCGCGGAAGCCGCACGCTCCAGGTCGTCGACGCTGCCGGACATGATCGTCCGGACGTGCGCGGTGATGTGCTCCAGCGGCCAGTCCCACCACGCCACCGCCAGGAGCCGGGCGACGTCGGCGTCGCTGTGGCGGCGACGGATGAGCCGGGCGGGGTTGCCGCCGACGATGCCGTAGTCGGGCACGTCGTCGACCACCACGGCGCCGGAGGCGATGATCGCGCCGTGCCCGATGCGGACGCCGGGCATCACCATGGACCGGTAGCCGAACCACACGTCGTGGCCCACCACGGTGTCACCCCGTCCGGGCAAACCGCTGATGAGGTCGAAGTGCTCGGCCCAGGAGCCGCCCATGATCGGGAACGGGAACGTCGAGGGCCCGTCCATGCGGTGGTTGGCGCCGTTCATGATGAACCGCACACCCTCGCCCAGCGCGCAGAACCTCCCGATGACCAGCTTCTCCGGCCCGTAGTGGTACAGCACGTTGCGGGTCTCGAACGCGGTGGGATCATCCGGATCGTCGTAGTAGGAGAACTCCCCCACCTCGATCAGCGGCGAGGTGACCAGCGGCTTGAGCAGCACCACCCGGGGCTGGCCGGGCATCGGGTGCACCACGGTCGGATCGGCGGGAACAGCGGAGGTCACGAACTCTTTCCTCTCTGAAAGCTGGCCCCCGCAGGTGGAGTAAGGCCACCTGCGAACGCCTTGGACCAGTAACGGGACGGGGCGTCCCGTATGGATGTGCCAAGCGTGCAAGAATGTCTTCTTCATTGTCAAACAAGACGTCCCGTCCCGATATGGTGGCATCATGAACGCCCGCCGCCGCTCCCACGACCGGACAGAAACGATCATGCAGACTGCACTCGACCTGGCCCTTGAGGTCGGCTACGCCAAGCTCAGCATGGAGGCGGTCGCCGCCCGGGCCGGCGTCGGCAAGGACACCATCTACCGCCGATGGCCCTCCAAGGCCCTGCTGTTCCTCGACGCCGTCCTCAGCTCACGCACCCAAGGCCTGGAACATCCCGACACCGGTGACATCGTGGCCGACCTGCGCCAGGTGATGACCCGGGCCTGCGACCTGCTGGGCCGGCCGCCATGGGGACCGCTGTATCAGGACCTGATCGGCGAGGCGCAGCACAACCCCGAAGTCGCCGCAGCCCTCAACGAACGCTTCATCCAGCCCCAGGCCGCCGACACCCTGGCCCGGATCAAGGCTGCGCAAGAGCAAGGGCAGCTCGCCCCCGACTTCGACCTGGACCTGGCCTTCGAGCTCCTGTCGGGACCGTTGTACTTCAGGCTGCTGATCACCCATGAGCCGCTGACGCCCGCTTACGTCGATCGTGTGCTCCAGGCGGTCTTCGCTGGTATGGGCCCTCGACCACAGCCCTGACACGCCAGCGCTCATCCGGGCCGGCCGCCGCGCCACCAACACGATGTCGGCGCTGTCCGGACGGGCGAGAGTGACGAAGCCTGCGGCCGCCGCTGGCTCGTGAAAGCCCAGATGCGTGGTGAAAAATCGACGAAGGCCGCCAGGTCGTCGACGTTCAGCGACACGGCCGAGCTGATGATGTGCAGAGCGCCCTCCCAGAAACGGAAAATCCGACAGCCCGGCGAGCACCACCAGCCATCGTGATCTCTTCGGACGCCCTCCAGCCTGGCCGCAAGCCGGCACCGGTGACAACGTCGGCTCCGATAAGGTGCCTTAACCTCTCGCTTAACAACGAAAGAGCATGTGTGGAGCTGCGGGACATCGAGATCTTCTTGACCCTGGCCGAGGAACTGCACTTCGGCCGGACCGCCGAGCGTTTGCACGTGACACCCGCCCGTGTCAGTCAGGCGGTCAAGAAGCAGGAGCGCCGGATCGGCGCCGCCTTGTTCGAACGCAGCAACCGGGCCGTGGCGCTGACGCCGATCGGCAGGCAGCTTTTCGAGGACCTGCGGCCGATGTACCGTGGCCTGCACGAGAGCCTGGAGCGCGCCATGCGCGCGGCCGGCGGAAAGACCGAGGTGCTGCGCCTGGGCATGCTCTCCAGCAATGTCCAGGACTTCCGGCCGCTGCTCGACGGGTTCCACGCCCGGCATCCCGCGTGCGAGGCACAGAACCGCCTGGCCCAGCGGGAAACGGTGTCGTACGAGGACCTGGAGTTAACCCGGTTTGGTGGACACCTCACCTCTGGGGAACCCTGGTTCCCGGA
>NZ_BAAAUT010000033.1:0-87438 GCF_039534085.1 Planomonospora alba | reverse complement strand
GGCCGCGCGCGCCCAGCGCGAACCCGCGGCCGCGCCGCAGGCCCCGGCGGCCCCGGCACCGCAGACGGCCCCGGCCGCCCCCGCCGACGCGGCTCCGGCCGCCGCCCCGGCCCCCGCGCCGGTCGCGGTGGACACGACCCTGCGCGGGCGCACCGAGAAGATGTCCCGCCTGCGGCAGACCATCGCCAAGCGCATGGTCGAGTCGCTGCAGGTCTCGGCCCAGCTCACCACCGTGGTCGAGGTCGACGTCACCCGGATCGCGCGCCTGCGCGAGCGGGCCAAGGGCGAGTTCCAGCGGCGCGAGGGCGTCAAGCTCTCCTTCATGCCGTTCTTCGCCCTCGCCGCGGTCGAGGCGCTCAAGCAGCACCCCAAGCTGAACGCCACGATCAACAGCGAGACCAACGAGGTCACCTACTTCGACGTCGAGCACCTCGGCTTCGCGACGGACACCGAGCGCGGCCTGCTCGTCCCGGTGATCAAGAACGCCGGCGACCTCAACATCGCCGGCCTCGCCCGCAAGATCGCCGACCTGGCCGAGCGCACCCGCACCAACAAGGTGAGCCCGGACGAGATCACCGGCGGCACGTTCACGCTGACCAACACCGGCAGCCGGGGCGCGCTGTTCGACACGCCGATCCTCAACCAGCCGCAGGTCGGCATGCTGGGCACCGGCGCGGTCGTCAAGCGCCCGGTCGTCGTGGACACCCCCGAGGGCGAGGTCATCGCCGTCCGCTCGATGGTGTACCTCGCGCTCAGCTACGACCACCGCCTGGTCGACGGCGCCGACGCCGCCCGCTTCCTCACGACGATCAAGCACCGTCTCGAGGAGGGCAGCTTCGAGAGCCAGCTGGGCCTCTGACGCCCGGCTCTTGCGAGCCCACCGGGCCGGTCCGCACCGCGCGGGCCGGCCCGGTCCCTTTCCGGGACCCGTTCCCCTCCCCGCGCCCGCACCGCCCGTTCCCGGCGCGGGCGTCGGCGGGCGCGCACCGGACCCGCCTTCACGGGCCCGGGACACGCCTCCCCGGGAGCGCGGGCCGGGCCGGTTAGATTGGCCGCATGACGGTCATCGTGACGGGCGCCTCCGGTCTGCTGGGCTCGGCCCTGGTCGAGGCGCTGCGGGCCGACGGCGTCCGGGTGCTCCGCCTGGTACGGCGGGCGCCGCAGAGCGCCGACGAGTCGTTCTGGAATCCGGCCAAGGGCCTCGTCGACCCGGCCGCCCTGAGCGGCGCGGCGGCGGTGGTCCACCTCGCCGGCGCGGGCATCGGCGACCGGCGCTGGAGCGACGAGCGCAAGCGCGAGATCATGCGCAGCCGCGTGGAGGGCACCCGGACCCTGGCGGCGGCGCTGGCCGCCCTGCGGAGCAGGCCGGCGGTGCTGCTGTCCGCCTCGGCGGTCGGCTACTACGGCGACACCGGCGACCGCGCGGTGGACGAGTCGGCCCCGCCCGGCGAGGGCTTCCTCGCCGAGGTGACGCGGGCCTGGGAGGCCGCGACCGCGCCGGCCGCGGAGGCGGGCGTGCGGACCGTGACGCTCCGGACCGGGCTGGTGCTCAGCCGCGAGGGCGGCATGCTCCAGCGGGTCCTGCCGATCTTCAAGCTCGGGCTGGGGGCGCCGCTCGGCTCCGGCCGGCAGTACTGGTCGTGGATCTCGGTGGACGACTGGGTGGGCGCCGTACGGCACCTCATCGCCGGCCGGGCTGACGGGGGCGGCGGGGACGTCGGGGGGCCGGTGAACCTCACCGCGCCGGAGCCGGTCACCAACGCCGAGTTCACCTCGGCCCTGGCGCGGGCGGTGCGCCGGCCGGCGATGCCGCTGGCCGTGCCCGCCCCGGTGCTGCGCGCCGCGCTCGGCGAGTTCGCGCGGGAAGGGGTGCTGACCGGGCAGCGGGTGCTCCCCCGGCGCCTGCTCGAGTCGGGTTACGCGTTCCGGCATATCCGTCTCAACGAGGCACTCTCCGCCGTACTCTAGGTCCCTGTTCCCACTGGAGCCACCGGGGAGACCGACGTCATGAGCAGATCCGGCCAGTCCCACATCCTCGCCATCGGCGGCGGCTCGTTCCGCCCCTCCGCCCGCTACGGATTCATCGAGGCGAGCGGCCTGCTGCGCTACGCCCTCGACCTCACCGGCCAGGACCGGCCCCGGCTGGGCCTGCTGGCCACCGCGACCGGCGACGACGCCGACTGGCTGCTGAAGATGTACGGGGCGTTCCGCGACTGGGACGTCGAGGTCAGCCACCTGACGGTGTTCCCGATGCCGAACGTCGAGGACCCGCGCGAGTGGATCCTCGGCCAGGACATGATCTACGTCAGCGGGGGCAGCGTGGCCAACCTGGCGGCGCTGTGGCGGCTGCACGGCCTGGACGAGGCGTTCGAGGAGGCCTGGAAGGCCGGCGTGGTGCTGTCCGGGCAGAGCGCGGGCGCGCTCTGCTGGCACGTCGGCGGCAACACCGACTCCTTCGGCCCGGTCCTGCGGCCGTGGGCCGAGGGCCTGGCCCTGCTGCCGTACTCGTGCGGCGTGCACTACGACTCCGACCCGCAGCGGCGCGAGCTGCTGCACGCCTCGGTGGCCTCCGGCGAGCTGCCCGGCGGCTACGCCGCCGACGAGGGCGTGGGGCTCCACTACGTCGGCACCGAGTTCATCCAGGCCGTCAGCGTGCGCGAGGGCGCGGGCGCCTACCGGGTCGAGCACGACGGGGCGGACGGGGTCAAGGAGTTCCGCATCGAGCCCCGCCTCCTCACGTCCTGACCCCGACCGGGTCAACTACTCTTGAGCCGTGAGCGAGCTGGCAGTCGTCCGTCTTGGCGTCGATGTCCCCTACGAGCAGGCCTGGGATCTCCAGCGGCGGATCCACGCCGAGCGGGTCGCCGGCCGGGTCCCGGACACCTGCCTGGTGCTCGAGCACGCGCCGGTCTACACCGCCGGGCGGCGCACCGCCCCGCACGAGCGGCCCGGTGACGGCACCCCCGTCATCGACGTCGACCGCGGCGGCCGGATCACCTGGCACGGTCCGGGGCAGCTCGTCTGCTACCCGATCGTCCGGCTGGGCGGGAGCCTGGACGTGGTCACCTACATCGGCCTGCTGGAGGAGTCCCTCATCCAGGTCTGCGCCGACTTCGGGGTGCACGTGGGCCGGGTCGCCGGGCGCAGCGGCGTCTGGGTGCCCGGGGACCCCTCCCACGGCCTGCCCGACCGCCAGATCGGCGCGGTCGGCATCCGCGTCTCCGGCGGCGTCACGATGCACGGCTACGCGCTCAACTGCTCCAACGACCCCAGCTGGTACAACCGGATCGTCCCCTGCGGGTTCGCCGACGCCGGCGTCTCCTCGCTCTCGGCGGAGACCGGCCGCCGGATCGTGGTCGACGACGTCATGCCGTACGCCGAGAAGCGGCTGGCCGAGGCGCTGCGCGCGCAGGCCTTCGAGCTGCCCGAGGAGGACCTCTTCCGGCGCTGACCCCGCCGCGCCCGCCGCGGCGCCCGCCCCCGCGCCGTGCTCTTCCCGGCCCCCGGCGGCGCCGTGCCGCAGGCCGGCCCGGCGCGCCCTCCCGCCGGATCGGCCCCGGATCCGCCGTGGCCTCCCCGGGGACGTAAGCTGGCTGCGTGACCGTAGCTCCTGATGGCCGAAAGCTCCTCCGCCTGGAGGTGCGCAACGCCGAGACCCCCATCGAGAAGAAGCCCGAGTGGATCAAGACCCGGTTCCGGACCGGGCCCAACCACACCGAGCTGCGGGCGCTGGTCAAACGCGAGGGCCTGCACACCGTCTGCCAGGAGGCGGGCTGCCCCAACATCTCCGAGTGCTGGGAGGACCGCGAGGCGACCTTCCTCATCGGCGGCGACCAGTGCACCCGGCGGTGCGACTTCTGCCAGATCGACACCGGCAAGCCCAAGGAGTACGACACCGACGAGCCGCGCCGCGTCGCCGAGTCGGTCCGCCAGATGGGCCTCAACTACGCGACCGTGACCGGCGTCGCCCGCGACGACCTGCCCGACGGCGGCGCCTGGCTGTACGCCGAGACCGCCCGGCAGATCCACGCGCTGCTGCCCGGCTGCGGCGTCGAGCTGCTGGTCCCCGACTTCAACGGCGACCAGGCGCAGCTGGAGGAGGTCTTCTCCGCCGCGCCCGAGGTGTTCGCGCACAACATCGAGACCGTGCCGCGGATCTTCAAGCGGATCCGCCCCGGCTTCCGCTACGAGCGCTCCCTGGAGGTCATCTCCAAGGCGCGGGCGGCCGGGCTGGTCACCAAGTCCAACCTGATCCTGGGCATGGGCGAGGAGCCCGAGGAGGTCCTTGAGGCCATGCGCGACCTGCGCGAGGCCGGGTGCGACCTGCTGACCGTCACCCAGTACCTGCGGCCCACCCCGCGCCACCACCCGGTGGAGCGCTGGGTCAAGCCCGAGGAGTTCGTGCAGTTCGCCAAGGACGCCGAGGCCATGGGCTTCGCCGGGGTCATGTCCGGCCCGCTGGTGCGCTCGTCCTACCGGGCCGGCCGCCTCTACAAGCAGGCCATCGAGGCCCGCCAGCACGCCTGACGGCCCCGCGGAGGGCGTCTTGCGCCGAGCAGGCCCCGCCCCGGCCCCCGCCGGGCGCGGGGCCTTCGCGCGTCCTCCGCCGCCGCCGCTCCGCGCCGTCCCCGGGGCCGCCGGGGAGGTCACATTTTCATTTCTTGACCCCGGGATTTGTATCCTGCAGAGCATGGCCAATAAGCCCGAAGCCCCACAGACCCCGGGGCGCGTCAAGCAGCTCCGCATGATCGCCCAGATCATCAAGCAGGCCAACCCGAAGGGGATGCCGATCGTCTACGCCTCGGCGTTCGGCACACTCGTGCTGTGCGTGGTGATCGGCGTGGTCACGGGCTGGTGGCCGCTCTACTTCATCGGAGTCATGCTGGCCCTCACGGTCGGCCTGGTCGTGTTCGGCCAGCTCGCCCAGAAGGCGCAGTACTCCATGCTGCAGGGCCAGCCCGGCGCCGCCGCCGCGGTCCTGCAGGGCATGCGCGGCAACTGGCAGGTCACCCCGGCCGTCGCGGTCAACCGCGACCAGGACATCGTGCACCGCGTGGTCGGCTACCCCGGCATCATCCTGGTCTCCGAGGGGCCGGGCCACCGGGTGCAGCGGATGCTCGTCGCCGAGAAGAAGCGGGTCCAGCGGGTCGCGCTCGACGTGCCGGTCTACGACATCCAGTCCGGTGACGGCGAGGGGCAGATCCCGATCGCCAAGCTCCAGCGGCACCTGATGAAGCTGCCCCGCAACCTCAAGAAGCCCGCGGTCTACGAGGTCAACAACCGCCTCAAGGCGCTTCCGCAGACGCTGCCGATGCCCAAGGGCCCGCTGCCGCGCGGCGCGAAGATGCCCCGTCCGAAGCTGCGCTGATGGCCCCGGAGGGGGTCGACCGCCGTCCGGTGGACGCCTCCGCCAGCTCGCGGGCCAACCGCGGCTGGTGGGACGGTGCCGCGGACGAGTACCAGGCGGAGCACGGCGCGTTCCTGCGCGACGCCGGCTTCGTCTGGTGCCCGGAGGGGCTCGACGAGGCCGACGCCCGCCTGCTGGGCGACGTCACGGGCAAGGACGTGCTGGAGATCGGCTGCGGCGCGGCCCAGTGCGGGCGGTGGCTGGCCGGGCAGGGCGCCCGGGTGGCCGCCTTCGACCTGTCCTTCCGCCAGCTCCAGCACTCCCGCCGGATCGACCTGGAGACCGGCTCGGCCCTGCCGGTGGTCCAGGCCGACGCCGGGGCCCTGCCCTTCGCCGACGCCTCGTTCGACCTGGCGTGCTCGGCGTACGGCGCGCTGCCGTTCGTGGCCGACGCGGTGGCGGTGCTCGCCGAGACCCGGCGGGTGCTGCGGCCCGGCGGCCGTTTCGTCTTCTCGGTCAGCCACCCGGTCCGCTGGGCCTTCCCCGACGACCCGGGGCCGCGCGGGCTGACGGCGGACCGCTCCTACTTCGACCGCACGCCGTACGTGGAGATCGGTCCCGACGGGGAGCCGAGCTACGTCGAGCACCACCGCACGATGGCCGACTGGGTCGGCGCCGTGACCGCCGCGGGGCTGGTGCTGACGGCGCTGACGGAGCCGGAGTGGCCCGCGGGTCACGAGCGGGTCTGGGGCGGCTGGAGCCCGCTGCGCGGCCGCCACCTGCCCGGCACCGCGATCTTCACCTGCGTCCGGCCGCGCTGACGGGCCGGCGCCCCGGCCGCCGCGCGGCCGGGAGGGTCACATCCGGACGACCACCGTGTTCGCCGCGCGGTCGTGCAGGCCGCGCTGGTCGCGGTCCCAGATCAGCGCCGGTACGGCCAGGCAGAGCAGCACGGTGCGCGCCGCGGCCGCCACGAGGCCCGGTCGGCCGCCGTCGAGCGTGGCGACGCGGATGCCGAGCAGGCGCATGCCGAAGGTCATGCCCATGGTGGCCGTCAGCAGGAAGGTCGTCACCCCGAAGACCGCCAGCGGGACCCATGCCTGCTGGGCGGGCTCGACGCCCAGGAAGCCCCGGGTGATGGCCCAGGTGCAGATCATCCAGTCGATCAGGACGGCGAGGATCCGGCGGCCCGCGCCGGCCGCCGCGCCGCTGCCCTCCTCCGGGAGCCCGAGGCGCTCTCCGGGGTATCCCAGGTCGACTCCGGCCGACCTGACCCCGCCGAGCCACGTCTGGGTCCACCGGGGCTGCTGCCTGCTGTTCATGCCCCCACGGTATCCGCCGGGGCGGTCGCCCCCGAACGCGCCCGCGCCGATTTCCCATAGGGGACAGAAGCCATCATCATGGTCGCCACTTGCCTTTCCCGCCCTTCCCGCCGGAGCACCCCCAGTGTCAGACATGGACGACATCGAAAAGCGCTTCCAGGAGATCACCGCCCAGATCCAGGAGGAGGAGCGCCGGAGGATGAGCCGGGCCGCCCAGGGGGAGTGGGAGCGGCTGCCCCGCGACAGGCGCCGCCGGCGGCGCTGGGCGGCGGCGGTGGTGGCGCTCGCCGCGGCGGCGGGGGCCGGCGTCCTCGTCGTCCACCGGCCGGAGCTGCTGGAGGCGGCCCGCACCGCGCTGGGCGAGCGGCTCGCCCTCGCCGGGGCGGCTGTCGATCCGGCCCCCGGGAGGACCGAGCCGGCGGAGCCGGCGCAGGCGGAGCCGTCGGAGGAGGCATCCGCCGAGGCGGTGCCGCTGAAGCCCTCCCCCTTCGACGGCTCCCCGGCCGCGGACTACGCCGACGGCGCCGAGGGCCTGGTGATGCCGCGCGCCAGGGCGGTGGGCGGGCTGGGCGAGAAGGACGTGGCCGCGGCGCTCGGCCGGGCCCGCGCCCTGCTCAAGGCCTCCAACCTCGACCGGCGCACCCTGTTCAAGGGCGCCCCCGGGCCCTTCGCCAAGCTGCTCCACCCCGAGGAGCGCAGGTGGTTCCTCAAGAACATGGACCGCAGGAGGAAGCCCAAGGGCGAGGACTTCAACACCCGGACCTGGCTGACGAGCTTCGCGCCGAAGAGCGCCGAGCCCGCCACCGATGTGATCAAGGTCCGCGGGAGGACGAAGCTCTCCCCGTTCGAGGAAGGCGGGATCTCCGGCGCCCGCGTCACGGTGAACTACCTGTTCGTCTACGCCGTCCACCGCCCGGGCAGGCCGCACACCACCATGCGCGTCATCGCGCACAACGTGGGAGAGCTCCGCGCCTACCGGGAGGGCGGGCGGCTGATCGTCTGGGTGCGCACCTGGAACGGCGAAGGCGTCACCGGCGCCCGCTGCGACGTCGACGACGGCTTCGTGCATCCGGCCTACGAGGACGCGCCCGCCGACGAGGAGGCGGCCAGGGCCACCGGCGCCCCGATCGACCCGTACGACCTGGACCGGAAGACCTCGAAGGACCAGGACTGCTTCCTCGCGAGCCGTAGCTGACGGGGCGCGGTCCGCACCCGAAAATCCGGCAAAGAAGACGTCGCGCGCACACGTCTGCGCTCCTGCCCGGACTAGCGTGAAGGCGCCCCCCTTAACACGAGCGAAACAGATGAGACACGGGGCGGTAACGGCGCAGACCTACGTTCGGGTCGTTAGCCCGTGCCCCTTGGGAGGTTCGCGTGTTCAACTCCGCCGACGACGTCCTGAAGTTCATCAAGGACGAAGGGGTGCAGTTCGTCGATGTCAGGTTCACCGACCTGCCCGGGACGACGCACCACTTCACATTCCCCGCGGAGAACTTCGGGGCGAGCGTCTTCAGCGACGGCCTCATGTTCGACGGATCGTCGATCCGCGGTTTCCAGGCGATCCACGAGTCGGACATGCTGCTGCTGCCCGACCCGTCGACGGCGGTGCTGGACCCGTTCCGCCAGCACAAGACCCTCAACCTCAACTTCTTCGTGCACGACCCGCTGACCGGCGAGGCCTACAGCCGCGACCCGCGCAACGTGGCCCGCAAGGCCGAGGAGTACCTCAAGGGCACCGGCATCGCCGACACGGCCTACTTCGGGCCCGAGGCGGAGTTCTACATCTTCGACGACGTGCGGTTCGAGACCGCCGCGCACCAGAGCTTCTACCACATCGACTCCATCGAGGGCGCCTGGAACACCGGCAAGGCCCAGGAGGGCGGCAACCTCGGCTACAAGCCGCGCTACAAGGGCGGCTACTTCCCGGTGCCGCCGATGGACCACTTCACCGACCTGCGCTCGGAGATGGTCCGCCGGCTCATCGAATGCGGCATCGAGGTCGAGATGCAGCACCACGAGGTGGGCACCGCCGGGCAGGCCGAGATCGACTTCAGGTTCGGCACGCTGCTGAAGACCGCCGACAACCTGATGCTGTACAAGTACATCATCAAGAGCACGGCCCAGGAGTACGGCCACACGGTCACCTTCATGCCGAAGCCGATCTTCGGTGACAACGGCTCGGGCATGCACTGCCACCAGTCCCTGTGGAAGGACGGCGCGCCGCTCTTCTACGACGAGGTCGGCTACGCGGGCCTGTCCGACACCGCCCGCTACTACATCGGCGGCCTGCTCAAGCACGCCCCGTCGCTGCTGGCCTTCACCAACCCGACGGTGAACTCCTACCACCGCCTGGTCCCGGGCTACGAGGCCCCGGTCAACCTGGTCTACTCCCAGCGCAACCGCTCGGCCTGCATCCGCATCCCGATCACGGGCTCCAACCCGAAGGCCAAGCGCATCGAGTTCCGCGTGCCGGACCCGTCCTGCAACCCGTACTACGCCTTCTCTGCCATGCTCATGGCCGGCATCGACGGCATCCGCAACAAGATCGAGCCGGTCGAGCCGGTCGACAAGGACCTGTACGAGCTCCCGCCGGAGGAGGCCCGCAACATCCCGCAGGTGCCCGGCTCGCTGCCCGAGGTGCTGGCCGCGCTGGAGGCCGACCACGAGTACCTGCTGGAGGGCGGCGTCTTCACCCCGGACCTGATCGAGACCTGGATCTCCTACAAGCGGGAGAACGAGGTCGACCCGATCCGGCTCCGCCCGCACCCGCACGAGTTCGAGCTGTACTACGACGTCTGACCGTCCGCCGCGCGGTGCCCGTCCAGCGCCCCAGGTCAAGCCCGTGGAAGGCCCTGCGCCTCGCCACGGGCTTTTCCGCCTCTCGCTCCCGGGATGCCCGCAGCCGGGCCTCACACATCGCCGGCACCGCCCGTACGTGGAGGACGCCGACGGCGCCGCCCCGGCCCCGGCCGCCGTGAGGGCCGCCGCTCTCGCAGGCCGCCGGCGGCGGGGAGAGGAGGTCATCCTCCGGAGAAGGGGACGGATCGTCGAGACCTCATCGGCACGCCTTCGATGAGGTCGTCAGCACAACTCCAGCCTGTCGAATCTGCCGGGATAACCCCATTCATGGATGATGTATCCCTGGTTTTTGTCGAACTTCTGACATGACGAGTCACCGGCGTAGGCGATGATGGCTTTCAGCCACTTGGTCTCGCCGCATCTGTTGACCACGTAGAGCTCGTCGGTCCATCCTTCGTCACGCACTTCACGCTCCACACAACTCGGAGCCTCGGTCGCCAGTGTTCCCACGCTGCCGGAATCCGGCTGGGGAGAGGCCGCCGACACGGGGGTGCCGCTCGCGACGAGCACGGCGCCCGCGATGGTGAGACCTGCCAGAACCCGCTTCATACCACTCCTGCGAGAATGCCCGGGGGATGTCGTCGGACAGCGCGCCGCCCGTATGCGGACGAGCGCCGGGGAAAGGCCGGCCGGAGGAACGGCAACCGCCGTCACCGATCACGGGGATTCCAGAATTCCTTCTCAGCGACACCAGGACGGCATTTACTTCCACTCTTGAAAGAGATTTCCGACCCTTCCCATACAGAGAGATCAAACAGTACATTACGACCTCAGTCAAGAGATGCCCTTCCGGGTGCGTCCTCAGGACCCGCCCGGGGTGAGAGGTTCTCGGCCGCTGAGGCGGTCGCAGCCCTGCAGCGGGCCGGCGGTGGAGGACACCCCGTGCGCAGACGACGAATGCGGCCCCTGCCGAACCGACGGGCCGGAGGGTACGTGTAAGGAGCATGGGACACCGGCTCCTCCTCGTTCTCCTGCTCCTGGCCGTCGCCGTGGCGGCTGCTCCCGGTACGGCCTGCGCGTGCAGCTGCGCCGTCCTGACACCCGCGGAGCAGCCGGAGAGGGCGACGGCCGTCTTCACCGGGACGGCGGTGGGCGCCCGCCAGGTCCGGGGGGATCCTTCCGGCCCTCCATCGCCCATCGTCCACCGCTTTCGTGTCGACCACGCCTACAAAGGGGACGTGACGGCTTGGGCCGAGGTGGCGAGCAGCGCTGACGGGGCCGCGTGCGGGTATCGCTTCACGGTCGGTTCCCGGTATCTGGTGTTCGCCTCGGACAAGCGGTCCAGTGCGGTCGGAGGAGATCCGGGCGTGGCGCTGACGACCTCGCTGTGCGACGGGAACCAGCTGGTCGGTCCGGGTGATGTGCCGCTGCGCCGGGAGGACAGGTTCGGGGACGGCGCGCCGATCGGTGCGGAGTTCCTTGCCGCGCTGGGTACGGCGAGGCGTCCGGCACCGGGAGGAGGCCCCTCGACGGGGGACGCCGCTCCTCCAGGGGCCGCCGCCGAGGACGGGACGACTGTTCCTCCTCCCCTCGCGGGGGCGGCCGGCGCGGTGACCGTGGCGGCGGTCGCGCTCGCCTTCGCCGCCGGACGGTGGTCGGGCCGGCGCCGCAGGGCATGAGTTCCCGTCCGCCCGGCCGGCTCGGCCGCGCTCGCCTCGCCGCGCCGCTTCCCGGCCGCCGGAGCACCGAGGCCCTGGCAGCTGCTCCCGGACGAGGCACGGCGAAGCCGCTCACGTTCCCGGCCACGGCGGCCGCCCGTTGCTCCCGCACTTCACAGGGGACGGAAGTGACATATCACCACAAGAAGGTCACAAGTGGTGATTAAGTACGTTGCAAGCGGCGTCCGCTATCCATAGAGGGCACAGAACCGCACAACCGGGAGAACACCGTGTTCCGCACCGTCGCCACCACCGCCGGCGTCATCGTCCTCGCCCTGTCCGCGCTCGTCGCCTGCAGCTCGGACGACGAGGCCTGCGCCGCCTCGGCCAGTACGGCGACCGCCTCGCCCGCCCACGCGTCCCAGGGCTTCTCGGCGGGCCAGAAGCCGAAGCCCAAGAAGAAGAAGAAGAAGGTCGACGTCGACATCGACGACTGCGACTGACGGCCGGCCGAGGGGCCGGCACGCCTCCGCATCCGTTCTGCCCTCGCCCCGCGGCAGGACCCCCCTCCCGGGAAACCGGTGCTTTCCTGCCGTCGGCCGCGCTGGAGCGGCACGGCCGCGGGCGTCCCGGCACGGCGGCGCATAGGGATATCCCTCAGAAACCCGGCAGAATAGGGCGGGCAGCAGCCGATGACGCGGGGCGGTGACGGTGTCCGGGACGGACAGGGTGCTCACACGGCGCCGGTGGACGGCCACGGCGGCCGTGCTCGCACTGCTCCTGGCCGCCGCGGGCGCCTCGGCCCCCCTCCGGCCCGCCGTCCTGGCCCGCGCCGTCGCCGTCGCCCACGCGATCCTGGCGGGACAGCACGGGAGCACGGGTCCGATCCCCTACTCCTGGGGCGGCGGCCACGGCGAGCGGCCCGGTCCTTCTCCCGGCACCTGCCGCGGTTACACGGGGGCGATCCGGCCCTGCCCGGCCGCCACGACGGTCGGCCTCGACTGCTCCGGCCTGGCCAGGTGGGTCTACCACCTGGCCCACGGCCGGGACGTCCTGGGCCCGGGGAACACCGACGACCACCTCCGGCGGCTCACCAGGGTCCCGGCCTCCCGGGCCCGCCCGGGCGACCTCGTCTTCTACGGTGAGATCGGCGAGCGCCGGGTGAGGACCCACCACGTCGGCGTCTACATCGGCGACGGCAGAATGATCAATGCGCTGAGGACCGGCACCGAGGTCCGCATCGACCCCATCACCCGGGTCGAGGACTTCGCCGGCTACTTCCGCTACCGGTGAGCACACCCGGCCCGCACGGCGGAGGCCGTCTCCGGTCCGCCCGGGTGCGCCCGCCGTCCGTGAGAACCGCCACCATCCGAGGAGAGACATGCGCCTGGGCGTGATGTTCGACCGCGACCTTCCCCCCGAGTCCCTCGTCCCCTTCGCCCGCCGCCTGGACGGCACGGACGTCGACGACCTGTGGGTGGTGGAGGATCTGGGCTGGACGGGGGCGATCTCGTCGGCGGCCACCGCGCTGGCCGTCACCGAGCGGCTGCGCGTCGGCATCGGGATCACCCCCGCCCCGCTGCGCAACCCGGCCCTGCTCGCCATGGAGCTCGGCAACCTGGCCCGCCTGCACCCCCGCCGGCTGGCCGCCGGGATCGGCCACGGGGTGCAGGACTGGATGCGCCGCGCGGGTGCCCTGGCTCCGTCGCCCCTGGCCCTGCTGGAGGAGACGATCACGGCGGTGCGGGCGCTCCTGCGCGGCGAGACGGTCACCGCCGAGGGCCGTGCCGTACGGCTCGACGGGATCGCCCTGGTGCACCCGCCGGCCGTGCCCCCGCCCGTGCTGGCCGGGGTGGTGCGGCCCCGCTCTCTGGAGCTGTCCGGGCGGATCGCCGAGGGCACGATCCTGCCCGAGGGCTTCGACGCCGAGCGCGTCCGGCGGGCCCGGGAGCTGGTCGCGGCGGGCGGCGCGCACGAGGACCACGAGGTGGTGGTCTTCGTCCACCTCTACGTCGGCGACGACCCGCGCCAGGTGCGCGCGGCCGTGCTGCCCGCCGCGACGGCGCAGGCGGAGTTCCTGGGCGTCGCCCCGCAGGAGGTGCCGATGGCCGCGGGCACGGCCGAGGAGGCCGCCGGCGTCGTCCGGTCGCTCCGGGAGGCCGGAGCGGACACCGTGGTGCTCCGCCCGGTCGGTGCCGATCCCCTCCCCCACGTCGAGCGGATCCTCGCCGCGCTGCGCTGAGCGCGCCCCGGGAACCCGGAGCGGAGACCGCGGGCGGCCGGCGCTCCGGACGGTCCCGGGTGTCCTGCCCGCCCGGGATGTCCCGGGCATTCGGCGCGTCCTGCGCGCCCCGGCCGGGGGCGGGACCGCCGCCCCGCCCCCGCCGCCCCTTCCCGGCCCGGCGCGTCTACGCGCGGTTGCGCAGGCCGGTCAGGCGGCGCAGCACGTCCCACCAGAAGGGCGCGCCGAACAGCAGCGCGATCGAGGTGAGCGCGTAGCCGGGCCAGTGCCCGGGGGTGGTCAGGCGGTCCCACCAGACGGCGCCGTTCCAGTTGAAGGACGGGTCGCCCCCGTCGGGCGGGAGGGTGACGCTCACGATGGAGTGGTCGAAGATCTTCACCAGGGCGGGCGAGCTGAAGGACTCGGTCACGCAGGCGTACGGGTCGACGGGGGCCGGGGCGCCGGTGGCGGCCCCCGCCGAGGACCCGGCACCGGGCGCGCACGTCTCCCGCAGGCCCGCGAGCGCCTCCTGGCCGCCGCCCGCGATGGCCGCCACCGCCGCCCGGTAGGCGTTGTCCCGCAGCAGGGTCTTGCCGTACTCCAGCGCGTCCATGCCGAGCAGCAGGGTCAGCGTCGCGCCCAGCGCGAACAGCACCCACTTCACGTAGCGGCGGTAGAGCCCGGACAGGCGCCGCATCTCGCCGTCGAACCAGCTCTCCACGCCCTGGCGGAACGCGCCCAGGTCGCGCTGGGCGCTCTCCCAGACGCCCTTCAGGTGCCCGGCCAGCGGGCTGCCGATGGCCTCCAGCTTGGCGAGCAGGCCGTCCACCCCGCCGTCCTCGGCGGAGACCAGTTCCATCACCGCGCCGGAGAAGCGCTCCGGCGGGATGTCGGAGATGGTGGTCCGCGCCCCCTTGGGGTGGTCGATCTCCTGCAGCCGCCGGTAGAGCCGCTCGGTCATGTCCACCTGCGGCGCGCCCTGCCCGGCCGCCGTGGTCGCCCCGGCGTCCGGGTCCGCCGGGTCCACCGGGACCGGCGCGACCACGGCGGGCGACGGGTCGGGGCTGTGGACGGGACGCGGGTCCTTCCTGGAGAAGGGCAGCCTGGCGAAGATGTCGGCGATCTTGGAGGGGATCCACGACGTCCCCTCGGAGGAGCCGCCGTCCAGGGTGTCGCGCAGGTAGGCCCAGAGGAACTTGCTGCGGATGCCGAGCAGCCGCACGAACGCCTCGTTGATCCCGCTCACCAGGAGCGACAGCAGCAGGAAGGCCAGCACCAGCCCGATGGCCAGGTCGACGTAGACGGATATCACGACAGATCACCAGCAGCCTTCGACGTGGGGGACCGGGCCGCCGGACGCGGGGCGGGCGGTCCGCGCCGGTCACGGGGGAAGCGGGCCGCCCGGCGCGCGGAGCGCGGCCCGCACCGTTCTACACGCCGGGTACGGCCGGCACAAGGAGATCGCCGGTTTTCCCCGGGGAGCCGGCTCCCGCGGCCCCCCGCGAGAGGTCAGCTTCCGTAGAAGACGCGCTCCACCACCCGCCGGGCCCGCCGGGTGACCCGCCGGTAGTCGTCCACGAAGTCCTCACTGGCCTCCGGCGGGTAACCGAGCGCCCGCGACAGCAGCACGCGCTCACGCACGTCCGCCGGGATGGAGTCGGCGGCCCGGCCCCGGACCAGGACGATCGCGTCCCGGATGCGGGAGGCGAAGCACCACGCCTCGGCGAGCTCGGCCTCGTCCTCCGCGGTCAGCAGGCCCTCGGCGACCGCCGCGCGCAGCGCCGCCAGGGTCCGGGTGGTCCGCAGCGACGGCAGGTCGCCGGCGTGCCGGAGCTGGAGGAGCTGGGCCGTCCACTCCACGTCCGACAGCCCGCCCCGGCCGAGCTTGGTGTGCAGGGCGGGATCGGCGCCGCGCGGCAGCCGCTCGGCCTCCATCCGCGCCTTCAGCCTGCGGATCTCCAGCACGGCGGCGTCGGGCACGCCGCCGGCCGGGTAGCGGAGCGGGTCGGCCAGCGCCAGGAACTCCTCCCCCAGTGCCGCGTCCCCGGCGCAGCGGCGGGCGCGCAGCAGCGCCTGGGCCTCCCAGGGCGACGCCCAGCGGCCGTAGTAGGCGGCGTAGGAGGCGAGGGTGCGGACCAGCGGCCCGGCCTTGCCCTCCGGGCGCAGGTCGGGGTCGACGAGCAGCGGCGGATCGGGGGCGGGCAGCGCCGGCAGCCGCCGCAGCTCGTTGGCCACCGCGTACGCGGCGTCCGTGGCGTCCTTCTCCGCCGTGCCCGGCAGCGGGTCGTGGACGAACATCACGTCGGCGTCGCTGCCGTAGGAGCACTCGCACCCGCCGAGGCGGCCCATCGCGATCACCGCGAACCTGGTGCCCAGCGGGGCCCGCCGTTCCGCCTCGACCTTGCCGATCGCGGCGTCCAGCGCCGCCTGGACCGTCACGTCGTTGAGCGCCGACAGCGCCTGCCCGACCTGCTCGACGCCGATACGCCCCTCCAGGTCGGCCACCGCCGTGCGGAACAGCTCCCGGCGCCGCAGGGCGCGCACCGCGGCGACGGCGGTCTCCGCCTCACCGGGGTAGCGGCCGACGGCGGCCCGCGCCTCCGCCAGCAGCGCCTGCGCGGGCCGGGGGTCCAGCCCGGTGTCGGAGCCGAGCATCGCGACGGCCTCGGGGGCGTGCAGCAGCAGTCCGGTCACGTATCTGCTGGTGCCCAGGATCCGCGCCAGCCGCTCGGCCACCACCGTCTCGTCACGCAGCAGCCGCAGGTACCACGGGGTGGTGCCCAGCCGGTCGGAGACCTGGCGGAAGCCGAGCAGGCCCGCGTCGGGGTCGGGGGTGTCGGCGAACCAGCCGAGCATCACCGGCAGCAGCGTGCGCTGGATCGCCGCCCTGCGGGAGACTCCGCTGGTCAGCGCGCCGATGTGGCGCAGCGCCCCGGCGGGGTCGGTGTAGCCGAGCGCCTCCAGCCGCGCCTGCGCGGCGGCGGCGGACAGCCGCGCCTCCGTCTCGGGCAGCCGGGCCACCGCCACCAGCAGCGGCCGGTAGAACAGCTTCTCGTGCAGGCGGCGGGCCTGGTTGGCGTGCTGCCGCCACCGGGTGGTGAACGCCCCCACCGGGTCGACCGTCATGCCGAGCGCGCGCCCGAGCCGCCTCAGGTCGCCTTCGGAGTCGGGCACCACATGCGTACGGCGGAGCCGGTGGAGCTGGAGCAGGTGCTCGACCCTGCGCAGGAACGTGTAGGCCTCGGCGAGCGCCTTGGCGTCGTCCCGCCCGACGTAGCCGCCGCGGGACAGGGCGGCGAGCGCGGGCAGGGTGGCGCGGCGGCGCAGCAGCGGGTCGGACCGGCCGTGCACCAGCTGGAGGAGCTGGACGGCGAACTCGATGTCGCGCAGGCCGCCGGGACCCAGCTTGATCTGCCGCTCGGCCTCCTCCACCCGGACGTGGGCCTCCACCCGGCGGCGCATCGCCTGCACGTCCTCGACGAACCCCTCGCGGGCGGAGGCCTGCCAGACCATCTCGTTCATCGCGTCGACGTAGCGGCCGCCGAGCTCGGCGTCGCCCGCGACCGGCCGGGCCTTCAGCAGCGCCTGGAACTCCCAGGTCTTGGCCCAGCGCCGGTAGTAGGCCCGGTGGCTGGCGAGGGTCCGCACCAGCGGCCCGGCCTTGCCCTCCGGGCGCAGCGCCGCGTCCACCTCCCAGAGCGCGCCCTCGGGGGTGGTGGCCGAGCAGGCGCGCATCATCGCCTGGGCCAGGCGGGTGGCGAGCCGGACGGCCTCGTTCTCGTCGGCGGTGGCGCCGTCCCGCTCCCGGGGCTCGGCGACGAAGACCACGTCGACGTCGCTGATGTAGTTGAGCTCGCGGGCGCCGCACTTGCCCATGCCGATGACGGCCAGCCGTACCGGGTCGCACTCGGGGTGCGCGGCGCGGGCCACGGCGAGCCCGGCCTCCAGCGCGGCCCCGGCCAGGTCGGACAGCTCCGCGGTGACCTCGGCGAGCGCGGCCCCGCCGGTGAGGTCGCGCGCCGCCAGGTGGAGCAGGCGGCCGCGGTAGGCCACGCGCAGCGCGGACAGGACGGCGGTGTCCGCGCCCGCCGCGCGCGGTTCCGGGTCGTCGGGCTCGGCGCCGACGGCCCGCAGCAGCTCGGCGCGGAGGCGCTCCGCGGAGGGCCGCGCCGCGGCGTCCCCGCCGGTGAGCAGCCGCCAGTGCTCCGGGTGCCGGACGACGTGCTCCCCCAGCGCGGCGCTGACCCCGAAGACGCCGAGCAGCCCTGCCCGCAGGCCGGCGTCCTGCCGGAGCGCCCCGAGGACGCCCGGGTCACGCTCGGCCAGCCGGTTGAGCGAGGTCAGCGCCAGGTCGGGGTCGGCGGTGGCGACGAGCGCGTCGAGCAGGCCGAGGTCGCCGGCCGCCTCGGGCCCCAGCTCGCCGAGGAGGCGCTCGGCCCTGGCCCCGTCGACGAAGCCGAGCCGGGCCAGCCGCCCGGCGGTCGTCTGGATCCGGGGCACGGTGTCCACCGCCCCTTCCTCGTCTCCGGTCACAAGCACAGCTGACGCCTCCCCATCCTCCACCACGGGAGCGGACCGCGCACGCCACGCCGTCGGAGCGCCGGCGTACGGGGCAGGAGCGCGCATCCCGCGGAGTCGTCAGCGGTTCCGCCGCGTCGTCATCCGATCAGAAACGGCGGGAGGGCCCGGGAAGGCGGACGGGGCGCGCCCGGGACCCGCGGCGGCGGGGTCCCGGGCGCGCCCCGCAGGCCGGAGGCTCAGGCCCGCGTGATCCAGGTGGCCTTGGCGGCGGCGACCAGGGTGCCGTCCACCTCGTAGAGCGCGCTCTCGCCGAAGAGCTTGCGGCCCTCGCGGCCGGTGGCGCGGGCGACCACGGAGTAGACGCCGCCGGTGTGGACGGGGCGGTGGACCTGGGCGGTCAGCCGGCCGAGCAGCGCGGACTCGCCGGGACCGAAGTGCGCCCAGCCGGTGGCGCAGTCGAGCGCGGCCCAGACGATCGCGTCGGGCACGGCGCCGTCCTCGTCGGCGACCGTCATCGGCACGCGCCAGCCGGCGGCGACCAGGTCGGTGCCCTCCACCGGGCCGGGGAAGATCCGCAGGCCGTCGCCGGGGGCGCGCAGGCCGCAGACGAAGCACTCGGGGAAGGCGTGGGCGGACATCCCCGGGAAGCCGCTCTCGGCGCGGGCGGCCTCGTCGAAGGGGACGAACGCCGGGGCCTCGATCCGCTCGGCGACGTTGATCGCCTCCACCAGGAGGGTCTCGCCGTGGGTCAGCGTGGCGGTGTTGGCGAGCTGGCGCAGGTCCAGGGGGGTCTCCAGCGGCGTGGGGGCGTGGAGCGTGACCTCGACCGCCGAGTCGTGTCCGGCGCCGTTCAGCGCCTCGGAGACCGTGCCGGCGATCCACCCGCCGTTCGCGATGCCCTCGGGCCCGCGGAAACGCGCCGGGACGGTCACCGCGGTCTGCAGACCGGCAGCCATTGTCATGCCGCACCTCCTGTCGCCATACGGCGATTAAGTCTCGAATTCCAACGTCAATAGGATTGACCGATTTTACCGGAGTAGTTGTACGTACAGCCAATCAGGGGTCCGTGACACCGCTGTGAGCCGCCGGTAACGGGGATATGACGCCGCGCGCGCCGTTCCGGAGCACACGCGCCACCGGCCGGCTGCGCGCCGAGGGGATCTCCTGGCCCCCCCTGACCCTCCCCTGCCCTGCCGGGGCGGTCGTCCGGGCCGTCTGCCCGGGGGCGGTCATCCGGGCCGCCCCGCCGGGGAGGGCGCGGGCGGGAGGCCCGCCAGGAGGCCGGCGGTGAGCGCGACGGCCGTCAGCACCGCCAGCGCCGCCAGCACCGCGGCGAACAGCCGGCGCCGCCGGGCCCGCTCCGCCTCCAGCCAGCCGCGCAGCCGCGGCCAGGCGCACGGCAGGGCCGCGGTGGCGAGCCGTACCCCGCCGTCCTGGCGGACCAGCAGGCCCGCCGCGGCGAAGGCGTCGAGCAGCGGGCCGTCGGCCGGGGAGAACTCCTGCGCGGCGGCCCGGCGCACGGTGCCGGCCCCGCCTCCGCCCGGCGCGACCACGCGCAGCAGGATCCCCGGCACCGCGGCCCGCGCCGCCGGGTCCAGCCCGGCGTAGACCTCCTCGGCCACCTCGCCGAGCGCGCGGTAGGCGGCGTCCGGCGCGGCCGGCGGCCCGGCGGCCCGGCGGGCGCCCTCGTCGAGCAGGGCGCCGATCCTCTCGCCGGGCGGAGCGCCCCCGGCGCGGCCGAGCAGGCCCAGCAGCAGGTCGCGGGAGGAGGGCCGGGCCCCGGGGTCCTTGTCCAGCGCGGCCGCGGCCAGCGTGCGCAGCGGCTCGGGCAGCACGTCGGTCGCGGGCTCGCAGGTGAGCACCCGGTGCAGGACCTCGCCGACGCTCCCCGCCTCGAACGGGCTGCGCCCGGTGGCGGCGAACAGCACCACCGCGCCCCAGGCGAACACGTCGGCGGCCGGGCCGACCCGGCCCGCGGTCAGCGCCTCCGGCGCCATGTACGGCGGGGAGCCGACGGCCTGCGCGGGGAAGGCGGCCGACGTCCGCTTCGTCCGGGTGACGCCGAAGTCGATGACGCGGGGGCCGTCCGGCCCGAGCAGCACGTCGTCCGGCTTGAGGTCGCGGTGGACGACACCCGCCTCGTGGAGGGCGGCCAGCGCGGTCGCGACCGCCACGGCCAGCCGGACGAGCCGGTCGCCCGCCAGCGTCCCGCCGGCCGCCACGGCCTCGCGCAGGGAGGGCCCGCCGACGTACTCGCTGACGATGTACGGCTCCGGCGCGGCGGGGTCGGCGGCGATCAACCGGGCCGTGCAGGACGACGCGACCCGCCTGGCCGCGGCCACCTCCCCGGCCAGGCGCGCCCGCAGCCCCGGGGCGGCGGCCACGTCCGTGTGGAGCGCCTTGACCGCGACCCGCGCGCCCGTCTCGTCGTAGGCCTCGTAGACGACCCCCTGGCCGCCCGCGCCGAGCCGCCCGGCCAGCCAGTAACCGCCCAGCCGCTCGGGATCCCCCGGAGCGAGTCCCGTCCGTCCCACCCGCGCACCTCCATGACGTGGACCTGGTCCGGCTGTCTTGGACGCGCGGAGGCGCCGGTTTGTTCGGATCTCCGCCGCCTCCGGATCCTCCGCCGTTCTCCGGGCCCCGCCGGATCCGCCGTACCGCAGGCCCACCGCAGGCCAGCGGCCCCGGCCTCGGGTGGCCGGGGCGGCCGTGCGGCCTCGTGCGGCGCGCGGTGGGGCGTCTTCGTGTTCCCCGCGCTCTTCGGGGCCGCCCACGGGCTCTCGCTGAGCCTGCTCGGCGCCGCCCTCCCCGAGATCTACGGCCCGGCGCATCTCGGCTCCACCAGGTCCGTGGTGGTCACGGCCGTGGTGCTCGCCGCGGCGGCCGGTCCCCTGCGCCTCCGGTGGAATGGGCGAAGCCCATGGCAAGATCGTCCTTGTCCGTGACCGTCCGCATCCGGAGGAACCGTGTCCAAGCCCCCGCTGCCCGCCGACGCCGTGGCCATGCTCGCCCGGCCCAACCCGTGCACCATCACCACGCTCCGCTCGGACGGCGCGCCCGTCTCCACCGCCACCTGGTACCTGTGGGAGGACGGCCGCGTCCTGGTCAACATGGACGAGGGCCGGGTCCGGCTCGCGCACCTGCGCCGCGACCCCCGCGTGGCCCTCACCGTCCTCGACGGGGACGGCTGGTACACGCACGTGAGCCTGATCGGCCGCGCCGTCGAGCTCCGCGACGACGAGGGCCTGGCCGACATCGACCGGATCTCCCGCCACTACACCGGCGAGCCGTACCCCGACCGGGTCCGCTCCCGGGTCACCGCCGTCGTCGAGATCGACCGCTGGCACGGCTGGGGCGCGTTCAAGGACAGCGGCCAGGCGTCCCCCTGACCGCCGGGTCCCGGTGAGCGCGCAGCCGCGGGCCGCCGCCCGCCCGTGGCCGGCCCACCGCCGGCGGGTACGGCGAAGGCGGTGGCCGGGGCGTCCCCTCTTCTCCGAGGAACCGGATCAGGCGACCTGATCGGCTCTTCCCGCGGCGAAACCGGCGATGTCGCGGAGAGCCGGGTCATGGCCCTGCGCGGTCCCGGTGTCCACCGCCAGCGCCCGCCGGTCCCATGTCCCAGCAGGTCTCCCAGCAGGTCAGAGCACCGGCAGGTAGCGGCCCAGCTCGAACTCGGTGACCTGGCGGCGGTAGTCGTTCCACTCGGCGCGCTTGTTGCGCAGGAAGTAGTCGAAGACGTGCTCGCCGAGGGTCTCGGCGACCAGCTCGCTGCGCTCCATGACCGCGATGGCCTCGTCCAGGGACTGCGGCAGCGGCGCGATGCCCATCGCGCGGCGCTCGGCGGTGGTCAGCGCCCAGACGTCGTCCTCGGCGCCCGGGGGCATCTCGTAGCCCTCCTCGATGCCCTTCAGCCCGGCGGCGAGGATCACCGCGAAGGCCAGGTAGGGGTTGCAGGCCGAGTCCAGCGAGCGGAACTCGATGCGGGTGGAGCCGCCCTTGTGCGGCTTGTACATCGGCACCCGGACCAGGGCGGAGCGGTTGTTGTGGCCCCAGGAGATGTAGCTGGGGGCCTCGCCGCCCTGGCCGGCGATGGCCTCGGCGCCGCCCCACAGGCGCTTGTAGGAGTTGACCCACTGGTTGCAGACCGCGGTGATCTCCGCGGCGTGCGCGAGCAGCCCGGCGATGAAGGAGCGGCCGACCTTGGAGAGCTGGTACTCGGCGCCGGGCTCGTAGAAGGCGTTGCGGTCGCCCTCGAACAGCGACATGTGGGTGTGCATGCCGGAGCCGGGGTGCTCGGTGAAGGGCTTGGGCATGAAGCTCGCCCAGATGCCCTGCTCCAGCGCGACCTCCTTCATGACCAGCCGGAAGGTCATGATGTTGTCGGCGGTGGTGAGCGCGTCGGCGTAGCGCAGGTCGATCTCCTGCTGGCCGGGGGCGCCCTCGTGGTGGCTGAACTCCACCGAGATGCCCATCGACTCCAGCATCATGATCGCGTTGCGCCGGAAGTCGTGGCCGGAGCTGTGCGGGGTGTGGTCGAAGTAGCCTCCCTCGTCGATCGGCTCGGGGCGCTCGCCCTTCTCGGGCCGGTTCTTCAGCAGGAAGAACTCGATCTCGGGGTGGGTGTAGAAGCTGAAGCCCATCTCGGAGGCCTTGGCCAGGGTCCGCTTGAGCACCCAGCGCGGGTCGGCGTGCGAGGGCGAGCCGTCCGGCATGAGGATGTCGCAGAACATCCGGGCCGCGGCGGGGTTCTCGCTGCGCCAGGGCAGGATCTGGAAGGTCGAGGGGTCGGGCTTGGCCAGCATGTCCGACTCGTAGACCCGGGCGAAGCCCTGGATCGCCGAGCCGTCGAACCCGATGCCCTCGGCGAAGGCCCCCTCGAGCTCGGCCGGGGCGATGGCCACCGACTTGAGGAACCCGAGGACGTCGGTGAACCACAGCCGGATGAACCGGATGTCGCGCTCCTCGAGAGTGCGGAGAACGAACTCCTGCTGGCGGTCCAATGCTTCTCCTCCGTTGCCGACGTGGTGCGACACGTCCGGTCGCGTCCCAGTCTGCCTGCCGCGTGTTTCGCACACGTTACGAGGAACGGCGGCGGGATGCAGCATCGAAGCCGTCCGCGCCCCGGGTTCCACCTCTCCGTCAGGCATTCCCCCGCTTTCTTCCCGCCGCGCCTCCACGGAATCCGCGTGACCGTCTCACTACAGTGAGCGACCGGGAAACAGACCGTGACGTTCCACCCGGGGGAAGACCACGATGCGCACCGAGCTCCACACCTCGTCCCGCGCGGCCGCCCTGCTGGTCCCGCTCACCGAGCGGCTCGCGGCGATGTCGGCGCCGTGCCCGATGCATCCGTCGGTCCACCGGATCGAGGCCGCCCTCCTGGCGTGGTCCCGCGGCCTCGGCCTGGAGGTCGACCGCGGTGCGGGCGTGCACCGCCTGGCCGGGCGGGCGATGGCCCGGTGCGACACCGGCGCGGCCACGCTGTTCGCGCGCTGGCTGGCCTGGCTGCTCCGCTTCCGGGAGGAGTCCGACGCCTACGCCGGGGTGCTGGCCGTGGCCGAGGGCTGCGAGCCGGGGCCGCGGACCGTGGAGCGGGCCTTCGCGTCCCTGTGGCGGGAGTCGGCCCCGGGCATGAGCGAGCAGTGGCGGGAGCGGTTCCTGGCCCACCTGACCTCCCAGCGGGCCGCGCTGCTCGACGCCGGTCCCGCCGCGCGGGACCGGGCCGCCTGCGGCCCGTGCCTGTTCGACGTGGTGGAGCCCTGTCTCGGGGTGGAGGTGCCCGGCGGGCTCCCCGCCGACCGCGAATGGCGCGCGCTCGACGAGGCCGCCTGCGACGTCGTCGCCTGGTGCGACGGCCTGGCGGCGCGGGAGGGCCGTACGGCGGCGCCCTCGCCCGGCGGGCCGCCCGGCGCGCGCGGGACCGGGGCACGCGGAGCCGGGGCGCGCGGGGCAGGGGCGCGGACGCCCCGCACCCGGGAGGCCGGGCCGCCGGGGGCCGAGACACGGGGGATCGAGGGGCAGGAGGTCGAGGCGTGGGAGGTCGAGCGGCTCGTGGCCCGGATGGAGGAGCTGTGGACGGCGGCCCGGACGGTCCCCGTGCTCGTGGAGCGGCACGGCCTCGGCCTGGCCGCCGGGCGTGACGTGACCCGGGTGGCCTGCGCGTTCCTGACCGTCTCCCGGGCGCACCTGGAGCGGCTCCTGGAGGGCGCCGGCCGCCTCCCCGCGTGAGGCCCCGGCCGCCGGCGTCGGCCGCGTGAGCCCCCGGGACCTCCCCGGCGGGTCCCTCGCGCCCGGGACGGGCGCCCTCCGCCCGGGCCCGGCGCCCGCGCGCTTCAGGAGGCGCAGACCAGGGAGTCCCCCACCGGCGTGCGGCGGTAGAGGACCTCGCGGCCGAGGCGGTGGCGGGTGACGAGCCCGCCGTCGGCGAGGACCGACAGGTGCTGGCTGACCGCGCCGGGCGTGAGCTCCATGCGCCGCGCCAGGGCGGAGGTCGTCGCCGGCTCGGCGAGCGCGGTGAGGATCTGCGCGCGGCTCCGGCCGATCAGCGCGGCGAGCGCGTCCCGCGCGGGCGGCGGGCCCGCGGTCCAGAGCGTGCCGACGCCGCTCGCCGGGTAGACGAGCATCGGCTGGTACGGTTCGACCATCACGGCCGTGTCCGGCCACCAGAAGGCGGTGGGCACGAGCACCAGGCCGTCCCCGCCCAGGGGCGCGGAGTACTCCCACTTCCGCACGACCGCGAGCCGGCCGTCGCGCCAGGTGACGTTCGGGTGGAGGTCGGCGAAGAGCGTCTGGGCACCGCCCGCCGCCAGTTGCCGGGAGCGGCGCATCACCTCGCTCTCCAGCAGCGCGTGCACGCGGGGCCAGCAGCCGGCGAAGACCGTCTCCCAGTAGCGCTCCAGGGTGTCGGCGACCCGCGCCACCCCGGCCCGCGGGTCCGCCCGGAAGCGCTCGATGACCGCGGGGTCGGACCCCTGCACCCAGCCGGCCTCGGCGGCGGCCCGCTCCGGCGGCGTGCGCCGTACCCGCTCCAGCTCGGCGGCGAAGTCGGGCATCGGGGTCTCGGGCGTGGGGGTGAGGAAGTCCGCGAGGTAGCCGCGCTGCGGGACCAGCGCGAACAGCTCGGTCAGGTCGAGGCCGGCCAGGCGCGGCCGTACGGCGCGCAGCCAGGGCAGGTGCAGGGAGTGCCGGGCCGGGTCGCGCAGCGTGCGCAGGCTGGCGACCAGTTCCCACATCGGGGAGAAGGCGAAGCGGATGCGGGCCACGTCGTCGGGGGCGAAGATCCATTCGACGTGGCAGGAGTTCTTCGGCGTCCCGCAGGAGGCTCCGGGCCCGCCCGCTCCGGGCGCGGCGGACGCCGCGCCTCCCCACCTGGCGCCTTCCGCCGCGGCCTCGGGCGCGGCGGTCCCGGCCGTCCCCGGCCTTTCAGTCATGGCTAAAAGGTTCGCACCCGCGGGGTCTTCTGTCCAACCCTGGTCCCCATGACGAGCACCACTCTCACCAGGCCGTCCTTCCTCCACTCCAAGATCGGCGGACTCCCCCGGGCGTTCTGGGCCCTGTGGACCGGGACCCTGGTCAACCGGGTGGGCATGATGGTCGAGCCGTTCATCGGCGTGTACCTGACGCAGGCGCGCGGCATGTCGGTGGCCGCCGCGGGCACCGTGATGGCGGTGTTCGGGGCGGGCTCGCTGGTCTCGCAGCTGCTGGCGGGGTGGCTGTCCGACCGGTTCGGGCGGCGGGTCACGCTGACCGGCGGCATGGTCGCCACCGCCCTGACCATGGGGGCGCTGGGGGCGAGCACCTCGCTGCCCGCGATCGTGGCGGCGATGTTCGTGCTCGGCGTGACGATCGACGCCTACCGGCCCGCTTCCAACGCGCTGGTGGCCGACCTGGTCTCGCCGGAGGACCGGCCGCGCGCCTACGGCCTGCTCTTCTGGGCGATCAACCTGGGCTTCGCCGCCGCCATGGTCGCCGGCGGCTGGCTCGCCGAGGCGGGGTACGGCTGGATGTTCGGCGTCAACGCCACCACCGCGCTGGTCTTCGGCCTGCTGGTGTGGCGGGCGGTCCCGGAGACCCGCCCGGCGCCGGGTGAGCGGGCCGCCGGCGGGTTCGGGGCCGTGCTCTCCGACCGCCTGATGGTCGCCTTCCTCGCGATCTGGACGCTCTCCAGCCTGGTCTACGCCCAGGCCTTCACCACCCTGCCGCTGGCCATGACCGGCGCCGGGCTCCCGCCCTCCGCCTACGGCCTGGTCATGGCGGTCAACGGCGTCCTGATCGTCGTCCTCCAGCCGCTGACCGGCGACTGGCTGGGCAGGCGGGACCACAGCACCGTGCTGGCGGCCGGGTTCGCGGTCATCGGCGCCGGCTTCGCGCTGAACGCCGTCGTCTCCGGGGTCGCCGGGTACGCCGCCACCGTGGCCGTCTGGACGCTGGGCGAGATCGTCACCGCGGGCGTCCCCGGCGCCATCGTGGCCTCGCTCGCCCCCGCGCACCTGCGCGGGCGCTACTCCGGGATGTTCGGCTTCGCCTGGTCGGCGGGGACCATGCTGGCCCCGCTGCTCGGCTCCCGGCTGCTCGCCGCGGGCCCGGGCGTGCTGTGGCCGGTCGTCGGGGCGATCGAACTGGTGGCCGCCGCGGGCCTGCTCGCGATCGGCCCGGCGCTGCGCCGCAGGGCCCGCACGGCGGCGCGTTGATCGGCCGTTGATCCGCGTTGATTCGTTTGCCGTCCGCGCCGGTTAGGGTCCTGGAAAGTCTCCTTCCTGAAGGGACCAGGCGATGCGCGGGCCGGACCGGCCGTCGGTGACGGCACGAGGCGCGGTCGCCGCCGCGGCACCCCTGCGGCGGCGCCTCCACGGCGTGGACACACTGATCACCCGCACGCTGGTCGGTGCGGGCCTGGTCGGCGTGATCGGCGGCGTCTACGTGGCGGTGGGCACCGCCTCCAGCCTGCTGCTGTCGGACGTGGACCGGATCGGCGGGCTGGCCGCCGCGCTCTGCGCGGGGGCGTTCTTCCAGCCGCTGCGCAGGCTGCTCCAGCGCGCCGCCGACCGCCTGCTCTACGGCAGCAGGGGCGATCCGGTGGCGCTCGCCGCGGAGCTGCGGCGGCGCCTGCAGCGGGCCGATCCGGCCGAGGGGCTGCAGGCGGCCCTGGAGGTGCTGCGCGAGGGCCTGTCCGTCACCGGGGTGGCCGTGCGCCTGTCCCCCCGGCCCGCCGACCGGGCCTCCGGCGCTCCGCCGGAGGAGGCGGTCTCGGGCGAGCTCGGCGAGGTGGCCAGGGAGATCCGGCTGGCCTGGCACGGCGAGCCGGTCGGCCTCCTGCTCATCGGCCCCCCGGGGGTGCGGCGGCTGCCGGCGGCGCACAACGAGCGGGTCGTCGCCGCGCTCACGCCGTACGTCGCCGACGCCGCCCACGCGGTCCGGCTGGTCGGCGCGCTGCGGCGCTCGCGCGAGCGGATCATCGCCACCCGGGAGGAGGAGCGCCGCCGCCTCCGCCGCGACCTGCACGACGGCCTCGGCCAGTCGCTGAGCGGGATGGCGATGTCCATCAACGCGGCCCGGGTCTCCCTGCGCACCTCCCCCGAGACCGCCGAGCGGCTGCTGGAGAGCCTGCGCTCCGGCATGGACAGCGTCACCAGCGACATCCGGCACCTGGTGTACGGCCTGCGCCCGCCGGCCCTGGACGACCTCGGCCTGGCCGGGGCGGTCCGGGAGATGGCGGGCCCGGAGGCCGAGGTCGAGGTCCGCGGCGAGCCTGCCGGCCTGCCGGCGGCCGTCGAGGTCGCCGCCTACCGGATCGTCCAGGAGGCGCTCACCAACGCGCGCAGGCATGCCCGGGCCCGCACGGTGCGGGTCGTGCTGGAGCTCGGCGGCCCCGTGCGCGTGCGGGTGAGCGACGACGGCGTGGGCGTGCCGGAGGAACGGCGCTCGGGGGTCGGGCTGGCGTCGATGCGCGAGCGCGCCGCCGAACTGGGCGGCACCTGCGTGATCGTCTCGCCGCCGGAGGGCGGCACGGTGGTGGAGGCGGTGCTGCCGCTCGCCGTTGACACGGGCGTTGACTCCGAGTCTGCGCGATAACCGATTCCTTACGGCATGCGAACAATGGTGAATATTGCCGTATTGACCTGCTTCAGCTGCCCGTACTCTTACCTCTGCGATGCTGACTTTCCGTGCCCTCGGACCGTTCCAGGCCCACCACGACGACGTGGTGGTCGATCTCGGCGGTCAACGCCAGATGGCGGTGCTCGCCCGGCTCCTCGTGGCCGGGGGACGCGCCGTCCCGGTGAGCATGCTCATCGACGAGCTCTGGCCCGGTGAGCCCCCGGCCCAGGCGCTGTCCACCATCCAGGGCTACGTGTCGCGGCTGCGGCGCGCCCTGGAGCCCGGCCGCGCCCCCCGCGAGGAGGCGGCCGTGCTGGTCTCGGCCCCGCCGGGGTACGCGCTGCGCGCCTCCGCCGGCCAGGTGGACGCCTGGCGGTTCGAGAGCGCCGTCAAGACGGACGGCGACCCGGCCGCGGTGTGGGCGTGCCTGGGGGAGGCGCTCGCGCTGTGGCGCGGTCCCGCGCTGGCCGAGTTCGCCGACCTGCCGTGGGCGGCGACGGAGGCCGGGCGGCTGGAGGAGCTGCGGCTGATCGCGGTCGAGCGCCGCGCCGACGCCGGGCTGGCCCTGGGCCACTCCTCCGCTCTGGTCGCCGACCTGGAGGCGCATGTCGCGGCCCATCCGCTCCGCGAGGAGGCCTGGCGGCTGCTCGCCCTCGCCCTCTACCGCGGCGGCCGGCAGGGGGACGCGCTGGGCGCGCTCCGGCGCGCCCGGGTGGTGCTCCGCGAGGAGCTCGGCCTCGACCTCGGCGCCGTCCTGCAGCGCCTGGAGTCGGACATGCTCGCCCAGGCCCCCCACCTCGACGCGCCCGACCGGCCGCGGGAGGCCGTCCGGGTCGCGCCCGCGGCGCCCGCGGTGGCGGCGTCGCCGCCCGTCCCGGAGGCCGGTCCCGAGACCCTGCGCGTCGTCGTGGTCGACGACCAGGCGCTGGTCCGCACGGGCCTGCGGGTGGTGCTGGACAGCGAGCCGGGCTTCCTGCTCGCCGGCGAGGCCGAGAACGGCGAGCAGGCGATCGCGGTGGTCCGCGAGACCCGGCCGGACGTGGTGCTGATGGACATCCAGATGCCCCGGCTGGACGGGCTGACCGCCGCCCGCCGCATCCTCGCCGACGAGGACCCGCCGAAAGTGATCATGATGACCACGTTCGGCACGGACGAGAACCTCTACTCCGCGCTGCGCGCCGGGGTGAGCGGCTTCGTGCTCAAGACCTCCGCCCCCGAGCAGCTCATCACCGCGATGCGCGCCGCGCAGGCCGGCGACGCGCTGATCGACCCGGCCGTCACCACGCGGCTGATCGCCGCCTTCGCCGGACACGCCGACCCCGCCGCCCCACCGGCGCTCGCCGGGCTCGGCGACGGCGAGCTGGACCTGATGAAGCTGATCGCCCGGGGACTGACCAACCGGCAGATCGCGGCGACCCTGTCGGTCACCGAGGCCTCGGTGACCGAGTCGGTGGGCAGGCTCCTGGACCACCTCGGGCTCTTCGACCGCGCGCAGCTCGTCGTCGCGGCCTACGAGTCGGGTCTGGTCAACCCGGGCGACGGCAGGTAGCGGTGCCGCATCGGGGCCAGGGTCCGCGGGGCCGCAGCGGCGTCGTCCCCGGCGTCGGCGGCGTGCCGCGCCGCGTCGTGGAGGCCGTCAGCCTCGACGTCCCGCGCCGGCACCCCGTGGTCGCGCTGCTGGCCTCGCCGCGGCGGCTCGCCCCCGTGGCGATCGCCGTGCTCTCCGTCTCGCTCACCGTCAGCGGGTTCGTCATGGGCCTGCGCCTGCCGCCCGCGTGGACCTCCGACGTGCCCGCCACCCCCGACCTGTCGGCGGGCCTGACCTTCTCCGCCGTGGGGGCGTTCCTGCTGCTGCACGGGGCCCGCCCGCTCACCGGCTGGCTGATGTGCCTCGGCGGGCTGGCGTGCGCGGTCAACGTCTTCACCCAGTCGGCGATGTTCTCCGCCGCGGCCGCCGGGCACCTCGCCGCGGCCGGCTACCTGCGCTGGTTCACGGTCGTGAGCTGGGGGGCCGGCGGGCTGCTGCTGGCGGTCCTGCTCCCGCTCCACTCCCCCGACGGCCGGCTGCCCTCGCCCCGCTGGCGGCCGGTGGCGGCGCTGGCCGTGGTCGTGCTGACCGCGCAGGCGATCCACCTGCTCCTGCGGCCCGTCCCCCGCGCGGACGCCTACCCCTGGCCCGAGGTCATCCCCAACCCGCTGGCGGTGGAGGCGCTGCGGCCCGTCCACCGCGTGGTGCAGGAGAGCGTGGCGATCGCCGTCTCGGTGTTCGTGGTGCTGGCCGTGCTCTCCCTGGTCGTGCGCCTGCGCCGGGCCGACCCCGCCGGGCGCCGCCAGATCGCCTGGCCGCTGTCGGCCTTCGCGCTCTACGCCGTCTTCCTGATCGCCGGACCGGACTGGTGGCTGGCTGCCGTCGTCTCGACCGCCCTGGTCCCCGTCGCCATCGCCTTCTCCGCACTGCGCTACCGGCTGTACGGCATCGACACCGTGATCAGCCGGGCCTTCGTGGCCGCAGGGCTGGTCGCCGCGGTCAGCGTCGTCTACTTCGGGGCGGGCGCCCTGGCCGGGCTCGTCCTGTCGGGCTACGACCGGATCGGCGGGCTGGCCGCCGCGCTGTTCGCGGGCGCGTTCTTCCACCCGCTCCGCCGCCTGCTGCGCCGCCTGGTCGACCGGCTCCTGTACGGCACGCACGGCGACCCGGCCGTGCTGGCCGCCCGGCTGGCCCACCAGGTCGGGCAGGCCGAGCCCGCGGGCGCGCTGGCCGCCGTCGCCGCGGTGATCCGCGACGGGCTGGGCGTCACCGGCGTCACGGTCGAGGTGCGCGGCCCCGACCCCCGGCAGGTGACGGTCGGCCTGCCCGGCCCCTCCCCCCGGGTGGTGCCGCTGGTCTGGCACGGCGAGCCGGTGGGCCTGCTGCTGCTGGGGCCGCCGGGTCCGCGCAGGTTCGCCGCGGCCCACAACGAGCGGCTGATCGCCGTGGCCACGCCGTATGCGGCCGACGTGGCCCACGCCGTACGGATGACCGCGGACCTGCAGCGCTCCCGCGAGCGCATCCTGTCCGCGCGCGAGGAGGAGCGCCGGCGTCTCCGCCGCGACCTGCACGACGGCCTCGGCCACGCGCTGACCGACATGGCGATGTCCATCAACATGGCCCGCATCAGCCTGCGCACCGCCCCCGCCTCGGCCGACCGGCTCCTGCTGGAGCTGCGCAGCGGCATGGACTCGGTCAGCCAGGAGATCCGCGAGCTGGTCTACGGCCTGCGCCCGCCGGCCCTGGACGAGCTGGGCCTGGAGGGCGCGGTGCGGGCGCTGGCCGCCGAGACGGGGCCGGGGCCGGGCGGACCGGCGGCGGCGCGGGCCGACGGGCCGGACGGCCCGCCGGTGACCGTGGAGACCTGCGGCGACCTGACGGACCTGCCCGCCGCGGTGGAGGTGGCCGCCTACCGGATCGTGCAGGAGGCGCTGACCAACGTGCGCAAGCACGCCCGGGCCCGCGGCGCGGCGGTGCGGCTGCGCCGCGAGGACGCGGCGCTGGTCGTGCGCGTCGGCGACGACGGGCGCGGCCTGCCCGCGGCCACCCGCTCCGGCGTCGGCCTGGTCTCGATGCGCGAGCGCGCGGCCGAGCTGGGCGGCAGCTGCGTGATCGGCCCGGGTCCGGACGGCGGCACCGCCGTGGAGGCCGTCCTGCCCCTGCCCCGCTGACGCTCCGCCGCGCCGGCGGCCCCGCGCCGCGCGGGCCCTCCGGGGCGACGCGCCGGACGGCGCGCAAGGGTTGATCAATATGTTTATCGATCATGTCAATCAGTAGTTAGATCATTACACCCCGTGTTTTCGGGCGGAGGGCCGCCGGGAAATCAAGCTGGCGTATGACGGTCCCGGCAGCCCCGGAGACCGGCCATGCAGGCCCATTCGGGTGATCCATCCCATGCGCCGGCCCAGCCGGCGGAACAGAGAGGAAACATCCACTATGACCATGACGAAGCTGCGGCGCGCCCTGGTGATCGCGGGAACCGCCACGGCCCTGGGTCTGGCCTGGCAGACCGCCGCCCTGGCCGGCGGCGGCACCAACTTCGAGCAGAACTCCAGCAGCGCCGGCAAGTTCGGCGCCTTCAACAGCAGCGTCAAGTCGGGCGCCGACGGCCACGGCCACGGCGGCGGCTCCGGCGTCTTCTTCAAGCAGGCCTTCAGCCAGGCCGGCCCGGCGGGCGCCAGCAGCAACACCACCACCAGCAGCGCCGACTAGGCGCTGACCGGCTTCCGACGGCCCTGACCCCGGCGACACGACCGGGGCCCGCGGGCCGCGGACGACCTCGACCCCGGCGATGACGCCGGGCGCTCCGGACCGCGCACGCCCGCGGTCCGGAGCGGTCTCCCCCGGCGTGGCAGTGGCCGGGGGGGACCCGCGGCGGGCCTGCGACCGGCCGCCGGCGGGCCCGCAATAGGGTTGGGGGCGTGGCTCAACTCCGAATCGCACTCGCCCAGACCGACCCCGCGGTCGGCGACCTGGCGGCCAACACCGGCAAGCTCGTCGAGTGGACCCGCCGCGCGGCCGACCGCGGCGCGCACCTCGTGGTCTTCACCGAGATGTTCCTCACCGGATACCCGGTCGAGGACCTGGTCCTGCGGAACTCCTTCGTGGAGGCGTCCATCGCCGCGGTCGACGCCGCCGCCCGCCGCCTGGCCGAGGAGGGGCTCGGTGAGATCGCCGTCGTCGTCGGCTACGTCGACCGCGCGGACCTCGCCCCGCGGGTCGGGCAGCCCAAGGGGTCCCCGCTGAACGCGGTGGCGCTCCTCCACCGGGGCCGGGTGGTCACCCGGACCGCCAAGCACCACCTGCCCAACTACGGCGTCTTCGACGAGTACCGCTACTTCGTCCGCGGCGACCGGCTGCCGATCTTCCGGCTGCACGGCGTCGACGTGGCGATCGCGGTCTGCGAGGACCTGTGGCAGGACGGCGGGCCCGTCGCGGTGGCGGGCAGGGCCGGCGCCGGGCTGCTGGTCGTGCCGAACGCCTCGCCGTACGAGCGGGGCAAGGACGACGCGCGCCTGGAGCTGGTCGCCCGGCGGGCCAGGGAGGCCGGGTGCGCCCTGGCCTACGCCAACCAGGTCGGCGGCCAGGACGAGCTGGTGTTCGACGGCGACTCCCTCATCGTCTCCGCCTCCGGGGAGCTCCTCGCGCGGGCCTCGCAGTTCACCGAGGAGCTGCTCGTCGCCGACCTGGACCTGCCCGAGGGCGCCGGCCGGCTGGGCGCGCGCGACGAGGTGGACGCCGGGGACGGCACCCTCATCACCGCGGAGCGGCTGGAGCTGTCGTCGTGCCCGCTGGAGCCCTACGAGCCGGAGCCGGCGACGATCGCCCCGCACCTCGACGACGTCGCCGAGGTCTACGCGGCCCTGGTGCTGGGGGTGCGCGACTACGTCGCCAAGAACGGCTTCGGGTCGGTCATCCTCGGCCTGTCCGGCGGCATCGACTCGGCGCTGACCGCCACCATCGCCTCCGACGCGATCGGCCCCGAGCGGGTCCACGTGGTGCTGATGCCCTCGCGCTACTCCTCCGACCACTCCCTGAGCGACGCGCAGGAGCTGGTGGCCCGGCAGGGCGTCAACGCGCGGACCGTGCCGATCGGCGGCATGGTCGACGCCTTCGAGAAAGAGCTCGCGCTGACCGGCCTGGCGGCGGAGAACCTCCAGGCGCGGGTCCGCGGCATGATCCTGATGAGCCTGTCCAACGAGCACGGCCACCTGGTGCTGACCACCGGCAACAAGAGCGAGCTGGCCACCGGCTACTCGACGCTCTACGGCGACTCCGCGGGCGGCTTCGCGCCGATCAAGGACGTGCTCAAGACCCTGGTGTGGGAGCTGGCCCGCTGGCGCAACGCCCAGGCGGGCGTCGCCAACCACTTCCTGCACGGCTTCGCGGTCCCGCCGATCCCGGAGAACTCCATCACCAAGGAGCCCAGCGCCGAGCTCCGCCCCGGCCAGCGCGACACCGACTCCCTGCCGGAGTACGACGTGCTGGACCGGCTCCTGGACGACTACGTCGAGAAGGACATGGGCTCGGCCTCGCTGGTCGCGGCCGGCCACGACCCCGAGCTGGTCGCGCGGGTCATCCGCCTCGTCGACGTGGCCGAGTACAAGCGCCGCCAGTACCCGCCGGGCCCGAAGATCACCCCGAAGAACTTCGGCCGCGACCGCCGGCTGCCCATCACCAACCGCTGGCGGGAGGCCGCCCCGGACACCCGCTGACAGCGCGCCGCGGAGGCCGCGGGACCGGGGGCCGGGACGGCGGCCGTCAGCCGGGGCGCGCTCCGGCGTCCCCCTTCACCGCTTCCCGTGTTCACCACGCGGGCCGAGGGTGACGCCGGCGATCCCCCGCTGATGATCTCGACGTGGCCGTCCGGCTCCTGGCACCCCGCGCAGGGCGGTGCCAGACCGGCGGCATGGACAGCGATCAGCGGGGGGCGAAGCCGGCCATGAGATGGTCGAGGATGCGGCCGGCGGCGGCCCCGGAGCGCGCCCCCGCCCCGTCGAAGCCGGCGGACTTGACGTACCACATCATGGTGCCGACCACCATCGCCATCGCGACCGGGACGTCCAGGTCGGCGCGGAGCTCGCCGGACTCGACGCCGCGCCGGAGCAGGGCCGCCAGCGCCTCCTGGCGCGGCCGGATCGCCGCCTGGCGGATGCGCTCCACCAGGTGCGGGTTCCGGTCCGCCTCGTTCATCGCGATGTTCATCACGCACCGGCCCCGCACGTCGCAGGCCTCGCGCTCGAGCATCTCCAGGTACGCGGCGAGGTTCTCCCGGACGGTCGGCGCGTCCGGCGGGGGCGGCGGCGACTTGAGCGTGGCGAGCGCGTCGACGACCAGGTCCTCCTTGTTCGACCAGCGCCGGTAGATCGTGGTCTTCCCGACGCCCGCGCGGGCGGCGACGGCCTCGATGGTCAGCTCGGAGATGCTGACGCTCTCGCCCATCAGGTCGAGGGTCGCCTCGATGATGGCCTTCTCCGCCTTCGCGCTGCGCGGGCGGCCCGCGGGGCGGGCCGTCCGCGTCTCATCCGTGGTCGACATATCGGGCCTACACTACCGCCGGTTCCTTCTCCTGCTCCCGGCCCGCCCCGGCGTCGGGCCTCTGCCCGCCGGGCAGCCACCTCAGCACCACCAGCGCCCCGGCCAGGGCGATCGCGGCCGAGACCAGCGCGGTGACGTGCATGCCGTCCAGGAAGGCGCGGACGGCCGGCCCGACCAGCGCGGCGCCGGGCTCGCCGAGCTGACCGGCCACGGCCATCGTGCCGGTCAGCGACTCGCCCGCCGCGTGCCGCAGGTCCTCCGGCAGGCCGGCCAGCGCGGGGGTGATCCCGTCGCGGTAGGTGGCCGAGAGCAGCGAGCCGAGCAGGGCGACGCCGAGCGCGCCGGCGACCTGGCGGACGGTGTTGCTCATGGCCGAGCCGACACCGGCCTTCTCGCGGGGCAGGGCCTCCATGATGGCGGTGGTGGCCGGCGGCATGATGGTGGCCATCGCCGCGCCCTGGACGAAGAACAGGACCTCCATCGCCACGACCGGGGTGTCGGCGTCCATCAGCGCGTAGGCCGCCAGGGTGGCGGCCACCACGACCATGCTCGCGGTGGCGGCCCGCTTGGCGCCGAGGCGCTCGGTCAGCCGCTGGCTCAGCGGGGCGAAGATGAGCTGGGCGGCGGCGAACGGGATCATCAGTGCCCCGGCCTCCAGCGCGCTGTGGCCCAGCACGATCTGCAGGTAGAAGACCAGGAAGAACATCGCGCCCATCATCGCGAAGAACACGATGCCGATCATGCCGATCGCGGTGGAGAACCGGGCGTCGCGGAAGTAGGTGACGTCGAAGGCCGGGTGGTCGATGCGGCGCTCGTACCAGACGAAGGCGCCCAGCACGGCCAGGCCCGCCAGCACCGGCACGAGGACCTCGGCGTCGGCGACCGTGGCCAGCTCGCCGCCGCGGATGATGCCGTAGGTGAGCGCGACCAGGCCCACGATGGACAGCAGCACGCCGACCGGGTCGAGCTTCGACGGCCGGGGGTCGCGCGACTCCGGCACGACCAGCCCGATGAGCACCATGCTGACCGCCACGATCGGCAGGTTGACCAGGAAGACCGAGCCCCACCAGAAGTGCTCGATGAGCAGGCCCCCGGTGATGGGGCCGACCGCCACGGCCAGGCCGACGCCGCCGGCCCACACGCCGATCGCCCTGCCGCGCTCGGCGGGCGGGAAGACGTTGGAGATGATCGCCAGGGTGGCCGGCATGATGGCGGCGCCGCCGACGCCCATGAGCGCCCGGGCGACGATCAGCTGCATCGGGTCCTGGGCGTAGGCGCTGGCCAGCGAGGCCAGGCCGAACAGGACCATGCCGATCATCAGCATGCGCTTGCGCCCGGTCCGGTCGCCGACCACGCCGAAGGTGAACAGCAGGCCGGCGAAGACCAGGGTGTAGGAGTTGATCGCCCACTCCAGCTCGCCCTGGGTGGCGCCCAGCCCTTCCTGCGGGTCGGCGATCGTCTTGAGGGCGACGTTGAGGATGGTGTTGTCGAGGACGACCACCAGGAGGCTGAAGACCAGCACTCCCAGGATCTGCCACCGCCGCGGGTGGCCGAGCCGCTGCTCCAAGGGAACCCCGTTCCGATACGCTTCAGTTTCGCAACGGGAGCGTATCGCTTCTTTTTTCGATACGCAACGGTTTCGTTTCGTATTGACGCGCCGTCAGGCCGCCGGTTGCCGGCCGGGACCCGGGGCTCCGGCCGGCGACCGCCGAAAGGTCAGACCGCCTCCGCGGCCGGGGCCCGGCCGGCCTTCTGCGCCTCGCCGCCCGCGGGCCCCCCGGTCCCCGCCGACCGCCGCCAGAACGGCAGGGCGGCCAGCACCATCACCACGCCGACCAGGCCGGCGGCGGCGAACGCCCAGCCGGGCCCGGGGCCGTCGATGACCGCGCCGGCGACCGGTGCGGAGACGGCGCCGCCCACCAGCAGCGCGGTGCCGTGCAGGCCCATCGCCTCCCCGCGCGCCCGGGCGGGCACCCAGCGGCTGAGCGTCTCGACCGTGGAGGAAAGCCCCGGCGCGCAGAGCAGCCCGGCGGGCAGCAGCGCCACGACCAGCCAGCGCCAGTCGCCGCCGACCAGCCCGACCGGGACGGTGAGCAGGCCCATCGCACCGATCAGGAGCAGCGGGGAGAAGCCCCGGGGCAGCCCGCCGTACACGAAGCCGCCGATCAGGGAGTACAGGCACCAGATGCCGATCGCCAGGCCCGTCCACGCCGTGTCGCCCGCGCGCTCCAGGGTCGCGACCAGCGACAGCTCGCCGGCGGTCAGCACGAAGGTGGCCGCGGCCGAGACACCGAGCAGGGTGACCAGGCGCGGGGTCAGCCACAGGCGGCGGGGCAGCCGCTCCGCGCGGGCCCCGCCGTGCTCGGCGTCCTCCTCCGCGGAGCGGATCGGCGGGTTCAGCAGCAGCAGCGCCGCACCCGAGCCGACCAGGCCGGCCGCCACGACGCCCATCGTCCAGGTGCTGCCCAGCATGGTCACTCCGGCCACGCCGAGCGCGGGACCCGTCATGTAGGAGACCTCGACCAGCATCGAGTCGAGGGAGAAGGCGACCCGGCGCCCCTCCACCGGGACCAGCGCCGTCAGGCACTGGCGGACCACGCTGAACACCGGCAGCCCCAGCAGGCCCGCCGGCACCGCGGCGGCCAGCAGCACCGGGAACGGCATGGCCCAGGCCGTGCCCCAGAAGAGCGCCTGGGCCGCGGTGGTCACCAGCAGCACGGGGCGCAGCCCGTAGGAGTCGGCGAGCCGTCCGGCCAGCGGCGACCCGGCGGCCATGCCCACCGTGCAGGCGGCGGTCACCATGCCCGCCTGCGCGTACCCCAGCCCCAGGCCCTTGACCACGTGCAGGGTGAGGGTGATGTTCACCGCGGTGGTCGGGATCCTCGCGAGCAGCCCCACCAGCAGCAGCGTCCGCACGCCCGGGAGGGCCAGCAGGCGACGGTAAGGTTCTATGGCCATTTTCGTTGCTTACCTCCGCCCTGCATTGTGCCGTACGGCCCCGGCCTCCCCGCCACCGGATTACCGGCGGGTCGAGGGGTGTTTAACCGAGCGGACGCATGTCATCATCGAAGACGTCCGGGGACGCCACAGGGGCGCCTCGAGACCGTTCAGGAGGCTTTCCATGTCCTCTCCCGTCGCCGTCCCGAAGTCCGCCCTCTACGGCGGCCAGTCAGGCCGCAGGATCACCGTGCGCGACGTCGCCGCCGCCAAGGAGCGCGGCGAGAAGTGGCCCATGGTCACCGCGTACGACGCCATGACCGCCCGCGTCTTCGATGAGGCCGGCATCCCCGTGCTGCTCGTCGGCGACTCGGCCGCCATGGTCGTGTACGGCTACGACTCGACGCTGCCGGTCTCCGTCGACGACCTCATGCCGCTGACCGCCGCCGTGGTGCGCGGCTCGTCCCGGGCGATGGTCGTCGCCGACCTGCCGTTCGGCTCCTACCAGGCCTCGCCCCAGCAGGCCCTGGAGACCGCCGTGCGGTTCATGAAGGAGGCCGGCGCCCACGCGGTCAAGCTGGAGGGCGGGCGCCGGGTGCTGCCCCAGGTCGAGGCCCTGGTGTCGGCCGGCATCCCGGTCATGGCCCACCTCGGCCTGACCCCGCAGTCGGTCAACGCCTTCGGCGGCTACCGCGTGCAGGGCCGCGGCCAGGCCGGCGACGAGCTGATGGCCGACGCCAAGGACCTGCAGGCCGCCGGAGCCTTCTCCGTGGTGCTGGAGTGCGTCCCCGCCGAGCTGGCCGAGCGGGTCACGACCTCCCTGGCGATCCCCACGATCGGCATCGGCGCCGGTCCGTCGACCGACGCGCAGGTCCTCGTCTGGCAGGACCTGATGGGCCTCACCGCCCGCCCGGCCAAGTTCGTCAAGAAGTACTCCGACCTGGCCGGGGAGATGGACCGCGCGGTCCGCGCCTTCGCCGACGAGGTGACCGGCGGGGTCTTCCCCTCCGCCGAGCACACCTACCACTGATCCCACCGCGGCACGGCCGGGCCGGCGCCCTCCCGGGGCCCCGCCCCGGCCGTGCCGCGTCCGCGGTGCGCCCGCGTCCCGCCGCGCGCCGTCAGGCGAGCGTGGCGGGGTCGGTGTTGCCGCCGCAGACGACCACGGCCACCCGCTCCCCGGGGGACGGGACGTACGCGCCGCAGCGCAGCGCGGCGAGGGCCGCGGCCCCGGCGTGCTCGGCCGCGACCCGGCAGGAGCGCCACAGCTCGCGGCGGGCCTCGACGATGGCCCCGTCGGGGACCAGGACGCTCTCGACCCCGGCGGCGGAGGCGACGTCGTAGGCGATGCGGCCGATCCGGCTGGCGCCGAGCGCGTCGGCGCCCACCCCGCCCACCCCGACCCGGACCGGGCCGCCCGCCGCCAGGGCGCGGTTCAGCGTGGGGATCAGCTCGGGCTCCACGGCCACGACCCGGGCCCGGCCGCCGAGCGCGGCCGTGATCCCGGCGACGAGCCCGCCGCCGCCGACCGCGACCAGGACCGTGTCCACTCCCCCGGTCTGCTCCAGCAGCTCCAGCGCGACCGTGCCCTGCCCGGCCACCACCTCGGGCTGGTCGTAGGCGTGGATCTCCAGCGCGCCGGTCTCCGCGGCCCGCTTGGCCGACGCCTCGTAGGCCTCGGCGTAGATCGCGCCGGTCTGGGTGACCTCCGCCCCCAGGGCCCGCAGTCCGGCGACCTTCACCGGGCTCGACACCGTCGGCACGAAGATCTCCGCCCGCACGCCCAGCGCCCGCGCCACGTACGCCACCGCCAGTCCGTGGTTGCCGCCGCTGGCCGCGATCACCCCCGCCTCCGGCAGCCCCCCGGCCTCGCGGGCGGCCAGGACGCGGTTGAACCCGCCCCTGGCCTTGAACGAGCCCGCGTGCTGCGTGCTCTCCAGCTTCAGCACCAGCCCCGGTGCCGCCTCCAGCACCGGAGTTCGGCGGGCGTACCCGGCGATCCGCGCCGCGGCCCGCTCCACGTCCCCGATCGACACGCTCACCCGCGGCACCTCTCATCCTCGACGGGTCCCCACGGCCCGCGGGGCCCGGACGCCCCTCCTGGAAGGGCCCCTTCAGAAGGTCACGGTCCAGCCCTCGCGCCGGCCCTGCGCCGCAGTGTAGGAGACGCCGTGCACCTTGAGCCCCGCCGGGTCCAGCAGGGTGATCGTGCCCCCGCCGTCGTCCAGCGCGAACGGCGGGGTGGCGGGCACCGTGAGGACGGCGCCTGCGGCCAGCGGGCCCTGCGGGAGCGGGAGGTCCCTCCCGCGCCGGTCGACGAGCCGCCAGCCGGCCAGGTCCACCGGGGCGGGTGAGGCGTTCAGCAGGGTGACGCTCCCGTGCCCGGATCCGGCGGGACCGGCCGGGTCGACCAGGGCCGCCACGATCCGGACCGGCTCCTCGCCGGGGCCGGGCCGTGCCGGGGCCCCGGCGAGGGCGTGGCCGGTGACGTCGTCGGTGCGCCAGGACTGGGACTGGAAGGCCAGGAAGATCCCGACCCACCGGGACTCGCCGGGGAAGCGGATCAGCAGCGCGCCGTCCTGCCAGACGCCGTCGTCGTCGCGGAACCGCCGGGAGTTGCCCTGGTTCATGTGGACGTCGTGGACGCCGTTGCCGGGCAGGAAGCCGAAGACCTTGTCCCGGGTGCGCGGCTCGGGGCCCCAGCGCTCGCCGAAGGCGTAGACGACCGCGGTGGGGTCGGCGATCGCCCGCCGCACGTAGTGGTCGAGCCTGTCGGCCAGGTCGTTGTCCACCCCGGGCAGGTCGGGCGGGAGCGCCCGCATGGCGGCCGGGTCGAACAGGTTGCCCCGCACGAAGTCCAGCGCTGCCCCGCCGGGCGCGGACGGCAGCTCGGTCCAGCCGCCGGGGCCCGGGGGCAGGAGCGCGGTGAGCGGGTGCCGGAAGTCGTCGTCGGTGAGGTGGAGCAGCTCGGACGGGGCCTGCTGGGACAGCACGTTGACCGCGACCCGGTAGGAGACGCCCGCCTCGTCGACCAGGTGGATCTGGTAGTGGGGGGTGTCGTCGGGCGCGCCCTCCCGCCGCCGGTCCGCGGCCCGGCCCGCCAGCACCCCGTAGTTCTTCAGCGGCATCGCGCCACCCCCGCCAGGAGGGGGCCCGGAAGCGGCCCCGGAGCACGGGGCCGGGAGACGTCCCCCGACGCGCTCCCGGCGGGGCCGCCCGGTGGGCGGCCTCACCCGATGCTACCAGCGCCCCCGCACAAGATCACGGAAGCGCGGCGCCGCGGAGGGCGCGGGATCACGAGCACATGATCACGAGAGCGCCCGGGCGAAGTCCGCCCACAGGTCCTCGACGTGCTCGATGCCGACCGCCACCCGGACGGTGCCCTCGCCGATCCCGTGCCGGGCCAGTTCCTCGCCGGTCAGCGACTTGTGGGAGGTGGTGGCCGGGTGCAGGACGAGCGTCTCCACGCCGCCGAGCGAGGGGGCCAGCAGCGCCACCCGGATCGCGCCCATGAACCTCTCCCCCGCCGGGCGCCCGCCGGCGAGGTCGAAGGAGAAGACCCCGCCGAAGTCCGGCAGCAGCTTGGCCGCCAGCGCGTGCGACGGGTGCGAGGGCAGGCCCGGCCAGTGCACGGCGGCGACCGCCGGGTGCGCGTCCAGGCGGAGCGCCAGCTCGCGGGTGTTGGCGCAGTGGCGCTCCATGCGCAGCGCCAGGGTCTGCATGCCGCGCAGGGTCAGCCAGGCGGCGAACGGGTCGGCGGTGGCGCCCAGGGAGGTCGCGAACTTCCACACCTTCCGGTACAGCGCGTCGTCGGCGAAGACCGCGATGCCGCCGAGCACGTCGCTGTGGCCGCTGAGGTACTTGGTGGTGGAGTGGACCACGATGTCGGCGCCGTGCTCGATCGGGCGGCACAGCACCGGGGAGGCGAAGGTGTTGTCCACCACCGACACCAGCCCGGCCTCGCGCGCGGCGGCGCACATGCCCGGAAGGTCGGCCACCTGGGTCACGGGGTTGGCGATGGTCTCCAGGTAGACCAGCTTCGTGGCGGGCCGTACGGCGGCGCGCAGCGCGGCGGGGTCGTCCTCGGGGACGTAGGAGACCTCGACGCCGAACCGGGCGGCCAGGTCGTTGAACATCGCCGCGGTGCCGCCGTAGATCGCCTTCTGCGCGATCACGTGGTCGCCCGGCTGGAGGAGGCCGAGCAGCACGGAGTTGATCGCCCCCATGCCGGAGCCGGTGGCCACCGCGGCGACGCCGCCCTCGAGCCCGGCGACGGCCTCCTCCAGCGCGCGGACCGTGGGGTTCGACAGCCGTCCGTAGACGAACGCCTCGGGGCTGTTCATCCCGGCGGCGAAGACCGCGGGGTCGTCGAAGGCGAAGCCGGAGGTCTGGTAGAGCGGCACCGCGATCGGGCGGCTGCCGTTCAGCGGGGGCTGGGGGAGATGGACGGTGCGGGTCTCCGGGCGAAGCTCAGTCATGTGTCAACGATGTCCACTCGCGCGAGGCATGGCCAGGTCCAATCAGGATGATTGGACCGATGTCCCCTCCAATCTAGATGAATCAGGCAAATTTCCCGCGCGTGCCTCCCCGCCGCGGTGAAGTCGTGAATTCCTCACTGTCCCCGGCCCGCCGCCCCCGGAAGGATCGCGGACATGGCAGCGATCGAGGTGGACGGGCTCGTCAAGAGCCACAAGGGGTTCGAGGCGGTCGGCGGCGTCTCCTTCACCGTCGGCGAGGGCGAGGTCTTCGCCCTGCTCGGCAGGAACGGCGCGGGCAAGACCACGACCGTCGAGGTGCTGGCCGGTTTCCAGCGCGCCGATGCCGGGACCGTGCGGGTGCTGGGGCTCGACCCGGTGAAGGACCGCGCCCAGGTGCGCGGGCGCACCGGGATCATGCTCCAGGAGGCGGGGTTCTTCCCCGATCTGACCGTGGCGCAGACCGTGGACGCCTGGCGGGACTTCGTCTCCGCGCCCCGCCCGCGCGGGGAGGCGCTGGAGCTCGCCGGGTTGACCGCCAAGGCCGGCACGAAGGTGCGCCAGCTCTCCGGCGGCGAGAAGCGCCGCCTGGACCTGGCGCTGGCCGTGCTGAACCGCCCCGACGTGCTCTTCCTCGACGAGCCGACCACCGGGATGGACCCGGAGGCCAGGCAGCGGACCTGGGAGGTCGTCCGGGACCTGGCCCGCCGGGGCACCACGGTCCTGCTCACCACCCACTACCTGGAGGAGGCCCAGCGGCTGGCCTCCGACATGGCGGTCATGGACTCCGGGCGGATCGTCGCCTCCGGCGGCATGGCCGAAACGCTCGCCGCCCGGGCGGGCCGGGTCGCCTTCGAGCTCCCCGACGGCGTCTCCCCCGGCGGCCTGCCGGTCCCGGTCGCGTCCGTGGAGGGCCGCACCGCGGTCTGCCGCGTGGCGGACCCGGACCTGGCCGCGCAGGCGCTGCTGGGCTGGGCGGGCGAGCGCGGCCTGCGCCTGCGGGGCCTGGAGGTCCGCACGGCCACGCTCGAGGACCTGTTCCTGGACCTCGCCGCCGGCGAGGGGGCCCTGGCGAAGGCCGAGGCGCCGTGAGCGGGCGGAACGGGCGGACCACGGACACGACGGCGCCGCAGACGCGGCCGGTCAAGAAGGAGGCGTGAGCATGTCCGTACGCGACCTGGCGGTCGTGACCCGTTTCGGCGGGCGGCTGTACTGGCGGGACAAGGTGGCACTGAGCACCTCGGTGGCCCTCTCCCTGGGCCTGGGCATCGGGATGCCGCTCCTGATGGACCGGCTCGGGCAGGGCGACCCGGAGTTCCTGGTCGGCACCCACGTGGGGGTGCTCGTGATGATCCTCACCATCGCGACGTTCAACCAGATCGCGGTGACGTTCACCGCCCGGCGCGACCAGCTGCTCCTCAAGCGCATGCGGGCCACCGGGCTGGGCGACCGGGAGATCCTCGGCGGCGAGATCGGCAACCTGGTCGTCCAGACGACGCTGCTGGCCGCCGTCGTCTCGGTCGCGCTGTACGCGCTGACCGGCCTGCCGGTCCCCCGCAACCCGCTGCTCTACCTGGCGGCCGTGGTCGCCGGGACCGCCGTCCTGTGCCTGCTCGGCACCGCGTTCACCGCGGCCGTCCCGCGCACCGAGGTCGCCGGGGTGATGGCCATGCCGTTCTTCCTCCTGGCCGGCGTCGCGTCGGGGGGGTTCGGCCCGCTGCTGGAGCTGCTCCCCGGCTGGGTCGGCGCGGTGCTGGGACTCCTGCCCACGGAGGCGGTGGCCGACCTGGCCCGCACGGCCTACGCCGCGGACGGCTCCCTCGCCGGGGACCTGCGGGCGGCCGCCGTACCGGTGCTGGTCCTCGCCGGGTGGGCGGCGTTCGGCCTGCTGGCGACGGCCCGCTGGTTCCGCTGGGAACCGCGCAGGTCATAGGTTTCCGGAAAAGAAGTCACAGGCAATAGGTTTCCGGACATGAGAATCACCCCCCAGCGCCTGGCCGTGGGCCTGGTCGTCCTGATCTCCGTGGGCTTCACGGTCTTCCCGGTCATCACGATCGCCCGGCTCGGCGGGACGACGGGACTCGTGGTGCTCGCGACCTGCCTGCCCGGCTTCTTCGTGCCGTTCTTCCTCCACCTGCGCGCCGCCCTGCGCGGCGCGCAGCCCGGCGGCCCCGGGATCCTGCTCGCGGTCGAGGCCGTCGCGGCCTACGCGCCGATCCCGGTCCTCGACGCCCACCTCGACTATCTGGGCTACTGGTGGAGCGGGACGCCGACCATCCTGCTCGGCTCGCTCCTGCTCCGCCTGCGCCTGCCGGCGGCGCTGGGCTGCCTGGTCCCGATGGCGGCGGTCCAGTTCGCCCTCGGCTGGCGGTACGCCGCGGGGGGCGCGCACGTCCAGCACGCCTTCTACCAGGTCGTCACCCTCCTGGTCACCGGGTTCGTGATCTACGGGGTGACCCGGCTGGTGGTGGTGAGCCGGGAGCTGGAGCAGGCCAGGATCCAGCTGGCGGAGGCCGCGGTGCTGCGCGAGCGGCTGCGCATCTCCCGCGACCTGCACGACGGGCTGGGCAGCAGCCTGACCACGATCGCGCTCAAGGGCGACCTGGCCCGCAGGCTCGTCGGGCGCGACCCGGACGCGGCCGGGCACGAGCTCGCCGACCTCGTCCAGGTGGCCAGGGACGCCGCCCAGGACGTGCGGCAGGTGGCGCGCGGCTACCGGGAGATGTCGCTGCGCCAGGAGGTGCGCCGGGGCGCGGCGCTGCTGGAGGCCTCCGGGATCGCCTGCCAGACCAACCTCGCCGACCTGGAGCTCGCCCGCGCCGCCGACGAGGCGCTGGCCTGGGCGGTGCGCGAGGGCGTAACCAACGTGGTGCGGCACAGCCGCGCGACGACCTGCTCGATCAGCACCTCCCGCACGGCCGGCGCCGTACGGCTGGAGCTCGTCAACGACGGCGCCCCCGAGCGGGGGGCCGACGGCACCGGGCTGACCGGCCTGCGGGAGCGCGCGAGCGGGCTGGGCGGCTCCCTGCTGGCCGAGCGGACGGACGGCGGCGGGTTCCGGCTCGCGATGGAGGTGCCGGCATGACGGCGTCCGCGGGACCGCGCGCCTCGGCCGGGCGGCCGCTCCCGCGCGCGGCGGGGACCGGGCGCCGGTCCCGGCCCCGCCCGCCCGCGGCGGAGGCGGCCGCGTGATCCGGGTGCTGCTCGCCGAGGACATGCACATGATCCGGTCGGCGCTCGTCGCGCTGCTCCGGCTGGAGTCCGACATCGAGGTGGTCGCCGAGGTCGTCCGGGGCGACGAGATCGTCCCGGCCGCCCTGCGGTCCCGGCCGGACGTGGCGGTCCTGGACATCGACCTGCCCGGCGTCGACGGCATCACGGCCTCGGTGGAGCTGCGCGAGCGGCTGCCCGGCTGCCGCGTCCTGGTGCTCACCGCGCTGGGCCGGCCCGGCCAGGTCCGCCGGGCGCTGGGCTGCGGCATCGAGGCGTTCCTGGTCAAGGACGCCCCCGGCGACCGCCTGGCCGACGCGGTCCGCCGCACCGCGCAGGGGCTGCGGGTGCTCGACCCGGAGCTGGTCGCCGCCGCCATGGAGTACGGCTCCAGCCCGCTGACCCCCCGCGAGCGCGAGGTGCTCGCCGAGGCCGCGCGCGGCGCCCCGGCGGAGGAGATCGCCGCCCGGCTGCACCTGTCGTCCGGGACGGTGCGCAACTACCTGACGGGCGCCATCGCCAAGACCGGCGCCCGCAACAAGGTCGACGCGATCCGCATCGCGCAGGACGCCGGCTGGATCTGACCCGCCGCGCCCGGGGCGGGGCGGCGGGCCGCCCCGCCGGGCGCCCGGCCGGGCGCCCGGCCGGGCGCCGGGAGGACGTCGGTCAGACGTCGGTCAGACGTCGGTGAGGCGGAGGCCGGCGTGGGCCTTGTAGCGGCGATTGACGGAGATCAGGTTGGCGGTCAGCGCCTCCACCTGGTGGGCGTTGCGCAGGCGGCCGCCGTACACGCCGCGGACGCCGGGGATCCGCCCGGCCAGGGCCTGGACGGTGTCGGTGGCCTCCCGGTCGTCGCCCAGGACGAGCACGTCGAGGTCGACCTTCTCGACCTCCGGGTCCAGCAGCAGGACGGCCGAGACGTGGTGGAAGGCGGCGACCACGCGGCTGCCGGGCAGGACGGCCGCGGCCTGCTGGGCGGCGCTGCCCTCCTCGACGGGCAGGGCGTAGGCGCCCTGCTTGTCGAAGCCCAGCGGGTTGACGCAGTCGACGACGATCTTCCCGGTCAGCTCGGCGCGGAGCGCCTCCAGGGTGGCCTTGTGGCCGTCCCACGGCACGGCCACGATCACGACGTCGGCCTCGGCCGCCACGGTCGCGTTGTCCGCCCCGCGCGCGCCGCCGCCGATCGAGGCGGCCGCCTCCCGCGCCCGCTCCTCGCTGCGCGACCCGATCCAGACGGTGTGCCCGGCCAGGGCGAACCGCCTGGCCAGGCCCTTGCCCTGGTCGCCGGTGCCGCCCAGGATGCCGATGGACAGCCCGCCCACGTCCGGAAGATCGGTGCTCACTCGTCGCTCCTCGTCGCTCTCGGCCGCCGCGGGGCCGGGCCCGCCGGCCGCGGTGCGTGCGGTCACGCTCTGCCGGGGCGAGCGGCCCGCCCGGGGTCCGGCCCGCCTCCACGCCCGATGATGCCAGGTCCGGGTTCGGCGGACGAACCCAGGGGGCCTGAGGCACGATGGGGCGCATGGACGGTGGATCGGTGGCACTGCTGCGGGAGATCCTGGAGTCGACCGGGTGGGTCGAGCGCACGCGCGCGCTGGGGCTCGCCCTGCGCGCGACCCGCTCCCCCGGCGGCCTGCTGGTGGTCGGCACCCCCGCCGAGGAGCCCTGGCACCTGGCCGCGCACCTGGGCGACGAGGCCCGGCTCTCCGGACTGCCCCAGCTCGCCCCCACGCTGGTCCGATGGTCCCCGCCGCCGGGCGCCCCGCCCCATCTGCGGGTCGGCCTGGAGCGGATCGAGCAGGCCCGGCGGGGGGAGACGCTGTTCGTGGTGGCGGAGGAGCGGGCGCCCGACCCGCTGCTGGAGCGGGTGAGCGACGCCCGCCGTACCGGGGCGACGATCCTCGCCCTGGACGGCGGCGACCCCGAGCTGGAGGGCCTGGCCCACGACGCCCTGGCGGTCCCGGCGCAGGCCCCGCTCTCCTTCGACGGCGCCCAGCACCTGGTCAGCATGGCGGCGGGCGAGGCGGGGCGCGCGGACCGCCCCGCCGGCCTGCGCGCCCGCCTCGCCCGCCTGCTGGAGCGGCTCAGCGGTCCGCACGTCCCCGACTAGCGCCCGCGCGCCGCCGGAGCCACCGGAACCGCCGGGGCCGGGCGGCTCAGTCGGCCGCCTCCCCCTCCCACTCCCGGTCCTCGTCCTTCCACCTCTCGTTGCGGTCGGCCGCGGTCTTCAGCGCGTCGGCCGCGGCCTGCCGGGTCTCGTACGGCCCCATGCGGTCCTTGTCCGGGCAGCCCCGCTCGGGCTCGACCGCCATGTGCTTCAGGCAGAACCACCATTGATCACCCATGACCGAATCCTGCCCGGTACGGACGGCAACTAGACTGTGAAACCATGACGACAGTGCTCCAGCCCGGGCGGGTCTCGCCCATGCGCAAGGTCCCCGCCCACATCCAGCGGCCGGAGTACGTCGGGAAGAAAACGCCCAGGACCGGTGAGCCCGACGTCAAGACTCCGGAGATCATCGAGCGGATGCGGATCGCCGGCCGGATCGCCGCGCAGGCGCTCGAAGAGGTCGGCCGGCACGTGCGGCCGGGCGTCACCACCGACGAGCTCGACCGCATCGGCCACGAGTTCCTGCTCGACCACGGCGCCTACCCCAGCACCCTCGGCTACCGCGGCTACCCCAAGTCCCTGTGCACCTCGATCAACGAGGTGATCTGCCACGGCATCCCGGACGACACGGTGCTGCGCGACGGCGACATCGTCAACGTCGACATCACCGCCTTCATCGGCGGCGTGCACGGCGACACCGACGCCACCTTCCTGGTGGGCGAGGTCGACGAGGAGTCGCGCCTGCTGGTCGAGCGGACCCGCGAGGCGACCGCCCGCGCCATCAAGGCCGTCGCGCCGGGGCGGCAGCTCAACGTGATCGGCCGGGTCATCGAGGCCTACGCCAAGCGGTTCGGCTACGGCGTGGTCCGCGACTTCACCGGCCACGGCATCGGCACGACCTTCCACTCCGGCCTGATCGTCCCGCACTACGACGACCCGTCGCTGGCGGTCACGATGGAGCCCGGCATGACGTTCACCATCGAACCCATGCTGACGCTCGGCACCATCGAGTACGACATCTGGCCGGACGGCTGGACCGCCGTGACGAAGGACCGCAAGCGGACCGCCCAGTTCGAGCACACCGTCCTCGTCACCGAGACCGGCCACGAGATCCTGACCCTGCCCTGAGCGGCCGGGGACCGGAGGATCAGGGCCCCCCAGGGAGCCGCCCCGCCGTCCGCGGCGGGGGCTCCTGCCCTGCCCGGCCGGTCCCGCTGCGCGCGGGCGCCGGTCCGCGGAGGCCGCCGGAGTCATCACGGCGCCTCTCGGGCCCGCTGCGCGCGGGCGCCGGTCCGCGGAGGCCGGCTCAGACCCGTCCGCGCGGCACCGTCGCGGTCACCGTGGTGCCGCCGCCCGGCACCCCGTTGACGGTGAGCGTGCCGCCGATCTCCGCCAGGCGGGCCCGCATCGCGGCGACGCCCCGGCCGGTGGCCGCGCCGTCGAAGCCGATCCCGTGGTCGCTCACCGTCATGCGCAGGCCGCTCCTGCCCAGGGTGACCGCGACCGAGACGAGCGCGGCCATGCTGTGCCGCTCGACGTTCGACAGCGCCTCCTCCAGGGTGGCCAGGACCGCGCGGACGACCACGTGGGAGGTGTCGCGGGCGGGCAGCGCCCACACCTCCACGGTGATCCCCGTACGCGCCGACCAGTCGGCGAGGTACTCCTCCAGAGCCTGGGCGAGGCTCCGCCCCCCGCGCATGCGAAGCTCTTCGGACATCCTCAACCCCTCCTGATGCGCACGCGGCGCTCACCGATCCCCCGACCGGGTACGTGAATGAACGCGGTGCGCGGCGGCGGACCGCCGCGCACGATGAGATGACTACCCATTCCCCCTGCCCGAAAGGCTACCCGGCGGTGCCTAAGGCGGAGGTGAGGGGATAGAACGCCGTAACGGCGGGGCTACTCGGCGCGATCACGCTTGTTGAGCTTTGCCAGAAAATCGTTGTAGGCGTCGAGCTCGGCGTCTCCGCTGCCGCCCGTGCGGGCCGCGGCGGCGTCGGCCCGCCGGTCGGCCCGGCGCGCCAGGCGGTCGTCGGCCCGCCACCACTGCACCGCCAGCGCGAGCAGCACGAGCAGCGTCGGGACCTCTCCGAAGCCCCAGGCGATGGCGCCGCCGGTCTGCTGGTCGGCGAGCGGGGAGACGCCCCAGGTGCGGCCCAGCTGCCCGTACCAGCCCTCCGCCAGCACGGTGCCCATGCTCATCAGCGCGATGCCGAAGAACGCGTGGAAGGGCATCGTCGCGAACAGCACGAGCAGCCGGGCGACGTGCGGCAGCCGGTGGGGCGCCGGGTCGACCCCGATGATCACCCAGAAGAACAGGCAGCCGCTGACCAGGAAGTGCACCGTCATCGCGATGTGGCCCAGGTGCTCCTCCATCGCCGCCTCGAACAGCGGGGTGAAGTACAGCGCGTAGGTGGAGACGATGAAGATCGTGGTGGCGATCGCCGGGTGGCCGACGAAACGCATGTACCGGCTGTGCAGGATCACGGTCAGCCACTCGCGGGGACCGCGGTCGCCCCGGCGGGCGGCGGGCTTGAGCGCGCGCAGCGCCAGCGTGACCGGCGCGCCGAGCACCAGGAAGATCGGGACGAGCATGGAGAGCGTCATGTGCTCGGCCATGTGCACGCTGAACAGCACCTTGGCGTAGCGGGCGACGCCGCTCTGGGTGGCGATGACCAGGATCAGCACGCCGGTGAGCCAGGCCGCGGTCCGGCCCCACGGCCAGGAGTCGCCGCGCCGGCGCAGCCGCACCACACCGGCGACGTAGAGGCCGCCGAGCAGCACGGCCAGCGTGCCGGAGAACAGGTCGAGCCACCAGAGCGAGGCCAGGTTCGCCAGGGAGATCTCCGGCGGCATGGTGTAGCCCAGCAGCTCGAAGGCCCGGTCGACCGGGGTGATCGCCGGGGGCGGCGCGGTGCGGGAGAGCGCGACCGCCAGCCCCACGGCCACCGCCATGATCACGATCTCCCCGGTGGCGAACCGGACGAACGTCCGGCTCCCGCCGGCGGCGAGGCTCGGCAGGGTGCGGCTGCGGTGCCACCAGCCGATGACGCCGAGCACCGCGAACAGCGCGACCTTGGCCAGCAGGATCAGGCCGTAGGCGGAGGTGAACACCTCCGAGACCGAGGTGAGCCGCGCGATCACGCTGAACACGCCGGACAGCCCGGCCCCGGCGAAGCACCACAGCGCCATGGTGGAGAAGCGGGCGGCGGCGGTCTCCAGGTGCGGCTGCCGCCGGAGCGCGTGGGCGCAGAGCACGGCGAGGCCGCCCACCCACAGCGCCAGGACCAGCAGGTGCACGGCGACGCCGGTGGTGGCCAGGTCGTGGTTGGGCGCGGAGGAGGAGTGACCGGTCAGCGCGGGCGGGAGCAGGGCCGCCAGCGCGAGCACGAGCAGGCCGCCCGCCGAGCCCACGGTGATCGCCCCGCGGGCGAACAGCGCGACGGCCACCGCGAACAGCACGACCAGGGTGAGCGCGATGCCCTGGGAGACCTGGCCGGCGTAGCTGGTGAGGTAGTTCCCGAACGCCGGGTCGGCGAGCAGGTCGGTCAGGGGCATGCCGAAGGCGTCGGAGAGGCTGAAGACCATCACCGCCGCCGCGGCGCCCGCCCAGACGAGCGCCAGCCAGGAGGCGGCCCTGACGTAGGCGAGGGCGGGCCTGCCGAGCAGGCCCTTGTCGCTGGGGAGCAGGATCGCGGCGGCCAGCAGCGCGCCCACGGTCAGCACGCCGGCCGCGTCCAGCACCAGCTTGGAGACCGGCAGCCCCCAGCGGGTGAGCGCGCCCTCGTCGGGCAGCCCGGGGATGATCCGGGGGGTCGCGGCGCCGCCGGCGACCATCGCCGCCCCCAGGGCGGCCGCGGCCGCGCCGGCGCCCGCCAGGGCGAGCCTCGCGGTCCGGCCGGTCCCGGCGGCCGGGCGGGCGGGGCCGGCGCGCCCCACGGCCGGCCCCCTCACGGCTGCTTCTTGTTGCGCATGCTGAGGAACAGGCCGATGCCGATGCCGGTGACGCCGCCGAAGACCAGCCACGCCCAGCCGGGCACGCCGCCGGAGTCCTCCGCGCCGGCCGCCGGGGCCGGGGAGATCTCCGCGGGAGCGCTCGCCGCTGCGCCGGTCGGCTCGGACGTCGCCGGGGACGTCGCCTGGGGGGCCGCCTCGGAGGACGCCGTCCCGCCGGGACCGGTCTCCGGGGCGGCGCTCCCGGACGGCTCCGCCTCCGGCGCCCCGGTGAGGGTGAACGGGATCTCCCCCTCGATGGGGTGCCCGTCGGAGGAGACCACCCGGTAGGCGATGACGTACTTGCCCGCCGGAAGGCCGTCCTTGACCGGCTGGGTCACCACGGGCCCGTCGACGGCGGGCTTGCCCTCGTGGTACGGCGTGCCGTCCGCGGCCCGCACCACGACGGCCGGGAACCGCACCCGGGCGGTGAAGGTCAGCTTCACCTCCTCCAGGCTCTCGACCTCCGCCCCCGCGGCAGGGTCGCTGCTCTTGAGGGCGTCGTGGGCGAGGGCCGGCGAGGCGAGCGCCGTGCCGAGGACGAGGGTCGCGAGCAGCGCGAGAACGGCCGCGAAAGGGGAAGTCTTCATGGCACCCCCAAGGCTACCGACGCCACCGGCCGGTCCCTACCCCCGTGCCCGCTCCGGCCGGCGCGCCGGGCTACAGGCCCACGCCGGAAAGGGCCCGCCGGTAGGCCTCCACGCTCCGCCCGTGCTCGTCGATCCGCTCCAGGATCTCGGCGGCGGTGAGCCACGAGCGCGTGGTGAAGTGGGTGCTCGGCAGCGGGCCCAGCAGTTCGGTCGCCTTCTCCAGCTCGCGCACGGCCTCCTCCGCCCTGCCGAGCTCGGCGAGGGCGCGGCCGGCCAGGACGCGCACGTCGGCCTGCATGTCCTCCGGCATGCCGTCGAGCATGGAAAGGACCGGGCGGATGTGCAGCTCCGCCTGCTCGGGGGAGCCCAGCAGGAGCTCGGCCCGGGCGATGCTCATGGCGCAGCGCATCTTGTCCATCGCGTTGGCGGAGCTCTCCGCGAGCTCCCTCTCCACCTTCAGCAGCAGGTCGCGCCAGGCCCGCGCCTCCGCGGGGCGGATCTCCAGCATGATCATCGCGTAGTCGTTGCGGAGGCGCGCGTAGCGGCGGGGGTCGCCCTGCTCCGACTGGATGGCCAGGGCCCTTTCGAAGTGGGCGACGGCCTGCTCGCCCTGACCGGTCTGGGAGGCCAGGATCGCGGCCTCCCAGTGCGCGAGGGTCAGCGCCAGCGGCGTGCCGAGCGCCTCGGCCGCGGCGACGAGCTCGGCGCAGAAGTGGCCGGCGCGCAGCAGGTCGCCCCGGTCGATGTAGGCCGCCAGGAGCTGCACGCCCAGCCGGATGAGGCCGTCGTCCCAGGCGGGCCGGTCCGCCCCGCCGAGGACCTCCTCCACGATGCGCACGGCCAGTGCCAGCTCCCCCTTCTCCCGGTAGCAGCGGGAGAGCTGGGTCACGACGTCGATGTTCCGCTCGGGGGAGATCTCGGAGGCGTCCCGCCCGCGCAGCCCGTTCAGCAGGTCGATCGCCGCGTCCAGGTCGCCGCAGGCCTGAGAGGCGAGCGCCAGCCCGTACTCGGCCTCCTGCCGGAGCTGCGGCAGCCCGGCGAGGCCGTCGTCGGCGAGCAGCTCGGCGTAGCGGGTGCGCGCCTCCGCGACCTCGCCGTTCTCCATCGCCAGGTGGGCGTAGCCCAGCCCCAGCTCGATCTCGCGCATCTGCTCGGCGGTCACGCCGTTGACCAGGTAGGTGAGCGAGCAGTCGAGTTTCCGCGCCAGCAGTTCCAGCACCGCGGGAGTCGGCGTGCGCTTGCCGCTCTCAATGAGGGAGACATAGCTGTCGGACAGTTCGGGATGCGCGAGCTGGGCCTGGGAGAGGCCACGCTGACGGCGCATGGTCTTGATACGCTGTCCGACCAAGTCTTGACCAGCCACGTTGCTCCTTGAAAGATGTTGGTCGAGCAGCAGAACCTACGACAGGAGTCTCCCCGTGCGTCGACGTCTTGCCATCTCCGCCCTCGCCACCGTGCTCACGGCCCTGTTCGCCGTTTCGGCCAATGCTACGGCGGCGAGCGCTGCTTCGTCTCCCTCCGAGGCGGCCGGGATCGCGGTTCAGTACGGCCCGGTCGGCCACGCCGACTAAGGCGGCCACGGCTCGCACCTGAGGCCGGGAAGCCGCTCTGACCTGCTGAGACGGGCAGCGTCCCGCCGCATCGCCACGCCAGGGACGCTCGGCGTGCGAATCCCGTGGAGAACACGGGGGACGCCGAGCGTCCACTCCATGTCCCGCTCCCCACGATCGCATTCCGGTCCGCCCCCGCGATAACTAACGGCACACGCGAGAAAACCATATTTCGGAGACCGGCACAAGAGCGGGCGGAAATCCATCGGACAGGCCGGGGCATTCCACGGCCGGAAGCCCGGGGAATGCCCTCCGGTTTCCTTTCCCCGGACCCTCCGCACATCGCGGAGAATCACCCCGCCGCCTTTCCGTCCGGCCTCCCGCCGCAGTCCGTTCCTGCGCGGCCCGTTCCACCGGGGTCATCGGCCGGCGGTGAATTCCCCGCGCCGCGGGACGGCGCCCGGAACGGCGCGGACACCCTGCCGCCGACGCGTCCCCAGGGGGATAAACGCCATTCGATCCGCCGTCGATACACCGCCAATACATTACAGACCATCATGATTCGGAAGCCTTTGACCGGACCGGTCGATCAAATAACATCTCCCCCTGAAGCTCGGCGCGGGCGTCCGGGTCCGGCCGCACGCCCGCCGAGGCGGGAGCTCATCGGGTGAGATTCTCAGTGCTGGGTGCCCTGGCGGTGTGCGACGCCGACGGCGGGGCGGTCCCGCTCCGGCGCCGCAAGCACCGGCAGCTGCTGGCGACGCTCCTCCTCGATGCCAACACGCCCGTCTCCGCCGACCGCCTGCTGGACGCCCTGTGGGACGGCTCGCCTCCCCCGTCCGCCGAGCAGAACCTCAAGACCTACGTCCACACGGTGCGGAAGCTGCTGTCCCCCGGCGGCCCCCGCTCGGCGCCGATCCGGACCCACGGGACCGGCTACCTCATCGCCGTCCCGCCCGGCGAGCTCGACCTCCTCGTCTTCCAGGACCTGGTACGGCAGGGCAGGCGGTCCGCCCGCGAGGGGGACGCCGAGGCCGCGTGCCGGCGCTTCGAGCAGGCGCTGGGGCTGTGGCGGGGCGAGCCCCTCCAGGACTCCGGCGGGAGCCGCTTCCTGGACGACGCCGCCGACCGCCTGGCCGGGGAGCGGGTCTCCGTGCTGGAGGAGCTGGCGGAGCTCCGGATCCGCCTGGGCAGGTACGCCGAGGCGGTCTCCGACCTGCGCCCGGCGGTCACGGCGCACCCGCTGCGGGAAGGGCTCTGGCGGCAGCTCATGCTGGCCCTGCACCGGTCGGGGGACCGGGCCGGCGCCCTCGCCGCGTACCGGCGGCTGCGGGAGGTCCTCGTGGCGGAGACCGGCCTGGAGCCGGGCCGCGCCGTCCAGGACCTCCACCGGCGCATCCTCACCTCCGGGGCCGGGCCCGGCCCGGCCCCGGAGGCGCCCGCCCCTCCCCCCGGCCGGGGTGCGCGGCCCGCCGGGGCCCGGACGGGGGTGCCCCGCCAGCTCCCGCGCGACCTCGCGGGCTTCGTCGGGCGCAGCGAGGAGCTCGTCCGGCTCCGCTCGCTGCTCGCCCCCTGGGACGGCGGCCCGCCGCACCACGTGGTCGCGATCACCGGCCCGCCCGGGTCCGGCAAGTCGGCGCTGGCCGTGCGGGCCGCGCACGCGGTCGGCGACGGCTTCCCCGACGGGCAGCTCTACGCCGACCTGCACGGGGCGACGCCCGGCATCCGGCGGCTGGAGCCGCTGGAGGTGCTCGGCCGCTTCCTGCGCGACCTGGGGGTGCCCGCGCAGGCCGTACCGGACGACGTGGACGAGGCGGCGGCCCTGTGGCGCAGCAGGCTCGCCGGGCGGCGGGTCCTCGTCGTGCTGGACGACGCGGCGGACCTGGCCCAGATCCGCCCGCTGCTGTCGGTCCCGGCGGGCAACGCGATCCTGGCCACCAGCAGGGAGAACTTCGCCCTGGTCGACGACTGCGTGCGGGTGCGCATCGGCGAGATGCGCGCGACCGAGGCCGCGGCCATGTTCGCGAAGGTGGCCGGCGCCGAACGCGCCGCCGAGGACGTCCGGGCGACCGGCCGGCTGATCGAGCTGTGCGGGGGGCTGCCCCTTGCCGTGGGCATCGCCGGGGCCCGGCTGGCGAACCGGCCGCGCTGGGCGGTGGCCGACCTGGTGGAGCGGCTGGAGGACGAGCGGCGGCGGCTGCACGAGCTGGAGACGGGCGACCTGGCGGTCCGCTCCAGCCTGGCGGTCAGCTACGACCTGCTGGCCGGCAGCGCGCACCCGCTCGACCGGACCGCCGCCCGGACCCTGCGCATGCTCGGCGTGCTCCAGGTGGCCGACGTGACGGCCCACGTCGTCGGCGCCCTCCTCGACGAGCCCGCCGACACGGCGGAGCGGGCGCTGGAGCGGCTGGTGGACGCGCACCTGGTCGAGTGCGACGAGCCCGGCAGGTACCGCATGCACGACCTGGTGCGGCTGTTCGCCCGCGAACAGGCGGCGCTCCAGGACCGGGAGGCCGGCACCGCCGCGCTGAACCGGGCGCTGCGGACGTACATCGCGACGGCTCATCTCGCCGTCCGGCTCGGCGGCCACCCCCGGCTGGTCCGGTCCCGGGTCGACCCCGGGGCGAACCCGGTCCCGCTGGCCTCGGAGCACGAGGCGGACAGGTGGCTGGAGCGCGAGTGGCGCAACCTCATGGCCGCCGCCTCCCAGGCCATGGAGCGATCGGCGGAGCAGGACCGGGAGACCGTCCGCCTGGGCGCGCACCTGGTGTTCGCCTTCTTCTGGTACACCCTCTACAACGGCCTGCGCGCCCGCACGCTCATGATCAGCCGCGCGGCGCTCCGCGCCGGCCAGCGGCTCGGCGACCCCCTGGTCGAGGCGCTGGGGCACAACCACCTGGCCGACGCCTACACCACCAACTACCGGTACGCGGAGGCCGCCGCCCACCACGAGCGGCAGCTGGCCCTCTACCGGGGACTCGGCGACCCGTGGGGGGAGCAGCGGGCCCTGGGCGGGCTCGCCCACGCCTACGGCGAGCTGCGGCGCTACGAGGAGGCCATCCGGTGCGCCGAGTCCCAGCTCGCGATCTGCCGGGCGATCGGGCACCGGACCGGGGAGTGCTTCTCCCTGCTCACGCTCGGCGAGGCGCTCCACCGGACCGGCCGGAGCGACCAGGCCCTGCCGACCCTCGGCAGGGCCCTGGCGGAGAGCCGGAGCATCGGCCATCTCCGCTACGAGACGTGCGTCCTGGAGAAGCTGGGCGACCTCCACCTGGACCTCGGCGACCCGCTGACGGCCAGGCGCCACTACGAGGAGAGCCTGTCCCTGTCGCGGGCCGCGAAGATGACCATCGCCGCGCCGTACCTCCTGCTCGGCCTCGCCCGCGCCCACCGCCTGCTCGGGGACCTCGACCAGGCGGAGCGCTACGCGGCCCGCGCCCTGGAGGCCGTGCGGGCGGTGGAGGACACCGTGCTGGAGGAGCGGGTGCTGCGGGAGCGCTCCGCGATCCTCGCCGCCCGGCGCGGGACCGGCTCCCCCCCGGGGTCCGCGACGGGCCTCGCAACGGGATCCGCGGCGGGGGCCGCGATGGGACCGGCGGGGTCCGCGGCGGGGCCGACGGTCAGGGGGGCCGCCGCGCCCTGAGCGCCCCGGCGGGCCGCGGGAACCGCAACAGTCGCCAACGGCCGGGCCCGCCGTTCCGCGCTGTCTGCCATGGACCCGCCCCGAACTGCGCTGATGTACTGCGAGGGTGAGCGGAATCGAGACACGGCCGCACCGGGGCATCGGGGAGAGCGTGCTGCGCCCCGACGGGACGCCGAAGGTGACGGGCGAGTTCGCCTACTCCTCCGACCTGTACCTGGCGGGCATGATCTGGGGCGTCACCCTGCGCAGCCCGCACCCGTCGGCGTGGATCCGGTCGGTCGACACCGGACCCGCCCTCGCCGTGCCCGGCGTGCTCGCCGTGCTCACCCACGAGGACGTGCCCGGCGCGAAGTTCTACGGCCTGGAGCGCGCCGACCAGCCGGTGCTCGCCGTGGACCGGGTCCGCCACCAGGGCGAGCCGGTGGCGCTGGTCGCCGCCGACCACCCCGAGCGCGCCCGGCGGGCGGCCGCGGCGATCGCCGTGGAGTACGAGGTCCGCGAACCGGTGACGGACCCGCGCCGGGCCGCCTTCGACCCGCACTGCCCGAAGGTCCACGAGGGCGGCAACGTCCTGCGCCACCAGCCGGTCCGGGTCGGCCTCGACCCCGCCGAGGTGGCCGCCGACGTCGTGGTCGCCGGCGAGTACGAGGTCGGCATGCAGGACCAGGCCTTCCTCGGTCCGGAGTCCGGCCTGGCGGTGCCGGCCGAGGACGGCGGGGTGGACCTGTTCGTCGCGACCCAGTGGCTGCACGTGGACCGCGACCAGATCGCGCCCTGCCTGGGCCTGCCGCCGGAGAAGGTACGGCTGGCGCTGGCCGGGGTGGGCGGCGCGTTCGGCGCCCGCGAGGACCTGTCCATGCAGGTCCACGCGTGCATGCTGGCGCTGCGCACCGGCCGGCCCGTCAAGATGGTCTACACCCGCGAGGAGTCGTTCCTCGGCCACGTGCACCGGCACCCGGCCCGGATGCGCTACGAGCACGGCGCCACCCGGGACGGGAGGCTGCTGTACGTCAAGGCGGAGATCCTGCTCGACGGCGGCGCCTACTGCTCCTCCTCCTCCGCCGTGGTCGGCAACGCCGCCTCGCTCGGCGTCGGGCCGTACGAGGTGCCCAACGTCCGCGTCGACGCCTACGGCGTCTACACCAACAACCCGCCCTGCGGCGCGATGCGCGGCTTCGGCGCGGTGCAGGCCTGCTACGCCTACGAGTCGCAGATGGACAGACTGGCCGAGGCGTGCGGCCTGGACCCGGTCGAGGTCCGCGTCCGCAACGCCGTCTCCCAGGGCTCGGCCCTGGCCACCGGGCAGGTCGTCGACTCCCCCGCCCCGCTCGCGGACATGCTCCGCGAGCTGGCCGCGCTGCCGCTGCCGCCGGAGAACCCGGGCGGACTGTTCGACCTACCCGGCGGCGCCGGGCGGACCACCCGCGGCGAGGGGGTGCGGCGCGGCGTCGGGTACGGCGTGGGCATCAAGAACATCTGCTTCTCCGAGGGCTTCGACGACCACTCCACCGCGCGGGTCCGCGTGGAGCTGCTCGGCGGCGAGCCGCACGTGCTGGTGCACACCGCGGCGGCCGAGGTCGGCCAGGGACTGGTCACGGTCCAGGAGCAGATCGCCCGCACCGAGCTGGGAGGTCTGGGCCTCGACCGGGTGACGGTCGCGGGCGCCGACACCTCGGTCGGCTCGGCGGGTTCCTCGTCGGCCTCCCGCCAGTCCTACGTCACCGGCGGCGCGGTCCGCGCGGCCTGCCTGGCCGTGCGGGGGCGGCTGGAGGCGCTGATGGCCGGCGGGGCCGCGCTCGCCGAGGTCCTGGAGCGGCACGGCCCGGTGGAGGAGACCCGCGAGTACCGCCACCGGCCGACCTTCCCGATGGACCCGGTCACCGGGCAGGGCGACTCCCACACCCAGCTCGCGCTGTGCGTGCACCGGGCGGTGGTGGACGTCGACGTCGAGCTCGGCCTGGTCAAGGTGGTGGAGCTGGCGGCCGTGCAGGACGTGGGGCGGATCCTGAACCGGCTCGCGCTGGAGGGGCAGATCCACGGCGGCTCGGCGCAGGGGCTGGGGCTGGCGCTGATGGAGGAGGTCCAGGTGCGCGGGGGGCGGGTGCTGAACCCGTCGTTCACCGACTACCTCATCCCCACCGTCCTGGACATGCCGCCGATGCGGGTGTCGATCCTGGAGAACCCCGACCCGCACGCGCCGTACGGCCTGCGGGGCGCGGGCGAGCCGCCCACCCTCTCCTCGACCCCGGCGGTGGCGGCGGCCGTGCGGGCCGCGACCGGGCTGGAGCTGCCCCGGGTGCCGATCCGCCCCCATGACATCGCGCTGAGCGGGTAGGAAGCGGGGGTCCCCCGCGTGTCGGAGGGGCGGCCCCGGCCGTGCGCGCCGGGAGGAGGGCCGTCCCCGCGTGTGAGAGGGGGCCCGTGGACCGGCTGTTCGAGCTGTCCGCGCGGGGGACGACCGTCGCCCGGGAGATCAGGGGCGGCGTCACCACGTTCATGGCGATGGCCTACATCCTGCTGCTCAACCCGATCATCCTGGCCGGCGCCGTCGACGTCACCGGGGCGCGGCTCTCGGTCCCGCAGCTCACCACGGCGACCGCGCTGACCGCCGCGGTCAGCACCCTGCTGATGGCCGTGGCCGGCAACGCGCCGTTCGGCCTGGCGGCGGGCCTGGGGCTGAACGCGGTGGTCGCCTACCAGGCCGCGCCGTACATGACCTGGCCGCAGGCCATGGGGCTGGTCGTGCTGGAGGGCCTGGTGATCGTGCTGCTGGCCGTCTCCGGGCTCCGGCAGCTCATCATGAACGCCATCCCGCTCGCGCTGAAGCACGCCATCAGCGTGGGGATCGGCATGTTCATCGCGCTGATCGGCCTGGTGGACGCCGGGTTCGTGGCGCGCGGCACGGGCACGCCCGTGCAGCTGGGCGCGGCCGGGCACCTGTCGGGGTGGCCGGTGGCGCTGTTCTGCCTCGGGCTGCTGCTGATGATCGTGCTGTACGTGCGCCGGGTACGGGCGGCCATCCTGGTGAGCATCGCGGTCACGGCCGTGGCCGCGGTGGCGGTGAACGCGGTGGCCGCGGTCGATCCGGCGAGCTGGGGCGTCGTGGTGCCGCGCGTGCCGGAGGGGGTGGTCTCCGCGCCCGACTTCGGGCTGGTCGGCCGGGTGGACCTGTTCGGCGGGTTCGCCCGGGCGGGGGCGGTGACCGCCACCGTGGTGCTGTTCACGCTCGTGCTGTCGGGGTTCTTCGACGCGATGGGCACCATCATCGGGGTCAGCGACGAGGCCGGGCTGGTGGACGAGCGGGGCCGGGTGCCCCGGCTGGGGGCCATCCTGACGGTCGACGGCGTCTCCGGGGCGCTCGGCGGGCTCTGCAGCGCCTCGGCCGGCACGGTCTTCGTCGAGTCGGCGGCCGGGGTCGGCGAGGGGGCCAGGACCGGTCTGGCCTCCCTGGTGACCGGAGGTCTGTTCGCGCTGTCGCTGCTGTTCACCCCGCTCGCGGCGGTGGTCCCGGCCGCCGCGGCGGCGCCTGCGCTGGTGCTGGTGGGCGCGCTGATGATGGCCCAGGCGCGGCACGTGCCCTGGACCGACCCGTCGCTGGCGATCCCGGCGTTCCTGACGATCGCGGTGATGCCGTTCACCTACGGGATCACCAACGGCGTCGGCGCGGGCGTGATCGCCTACACGGTGATCCAGGCGGCGCTGGGCCGGGCCGGCAAGGTGCCGTGGCTGCTGTGGGCGGTCGCGCTGGTCTTCACCGTGTACTTCGGCATCGGCGCCGTCGAGCAGGTCCTCGGCTGACAGCGAGGACGCGGGTGAACGCCTCCCGGTGAGGTCCGGCCCGTCGTCTGACTGACCATCGTGTCCTCAACCCGATCCGCCGGCTCCGTCCGGGAGGCGTCCGCCTGCACCCACCGGGCGCGCCGGCCCCGGGCGGGCGGCGGCCCCGGTGCGCGGCGGGTCATCGGGCGGGCGGCGCCGGGCGCGGCGCGGCGGCGGCGTCCGGTCAGGCCAGGTCGCCCTCGTCGCAGGCGGTGCCGTCCCGGTCCTTGTCGATGTACCAGGCGTACTCCGGGCGGGTCTCCTTGTTGTACGGTCCGTAGCCCTCCTGGTCCGCCTCCTCGCAGGTGCGGTACCGGGGATCCCTGCCGCCCGAGGCGGGTGCGAGGGGGGTGGGGCGCGCGGCCGTGCCGGTCCGGCCGGAGGAGGCGGAGGAGGGGGCCGTCGTGGCCCGCCCCTGGCCTGCGGGGGCCGTGGCCTGGCCCTGGCCTTGACCCTGCCCCTGGCCCGCGGGGGCCGTGGCCTGGCCCTGGCCCTGGCCCTGGCCCGCCGGGGGCGTCGCGGCGGGCCCGGTGGGAGCTCCCGTGGGGACTCCCGTGGGAACCGTGCCGCCGGTGGGCGCCGTCCCGGTCGGACCGCCGGGCGGCGGGGTGGCGGGCGGCACGCCGGAGGCGCCGCCGCGCAGCCGGGCGACCATCGCCTCGGCCTGCTCCCTGGTGAAGGAGCCGCCGATCAGCATGCTGTCGTCGGTGACCTCCTCGTCGACCCGGGGCGCGGCGACCACCGTGCCGCCCACGACGATGGCGATCTGCTGGTCGACCGCCTCCCTGGTCAGGCTGTTGATCCGGTCCTGGAAGGCGGGTGCCAGGGTGATGCGGACCGCGTAGGCGCCGCTCGCCTCCCGGATCGCCTCGATGCCCCGCACGGCGGTCACGTCCACCCCCGCGGCGACGTCGTAGCACGTCTGCCCGGTGTCATCGGGAACGCCCTGGGGGGTCGTGCAGGGGCCCGGCAGCTGCGCGATGACCGGGGCGAAGTGGATGGGCGCGGGCAGCCGCTGCGGCGGCGGGGCGCCGAGCGGCACGCCGGGGTTGCGGGTCATGAGCACCGCGACGGTGGCGAGCACGCCGGTGGTCAGCACCACCAGGACCAGCGCCACGACGAGGACGGCGGTGGTGGCCCGGCTCGCCCTCGGCCCCTCCGGCACCGGGGGGACCGGCCCGGCGCCGGGGCGGTGCGTCCCGGCCGGGCCCGCCGCCCCCCGCGGTCCCGGCGCGCCCGGCGGTTCCGGCCGGTCCTGCGGGCCCGGCCGCCCCGGCCCGCCTTGCGGATCCGGCCCGCCCCGCGGGCCCTGCGGTCCCGGTCCGCCCTGTGGATCCGGACCTGACGGCGGGGGCCCCGGAGGCACGTCCGCGGGCGCCCCGTAGGGCGGTCCGGCAGGAGCCGGCGGCGGCTCGGGCGGTCCGGCGGGACCCGAGTGCTTACCCATCGTCAATTCCCCGCGCTCTCCAGGTGTGCTGGCGCGAGCCTACCGATCTCCGCAAAGAGTGCGTAATCGGCCGGTCGGCCTCCGTCACCGGGATCACGGGGAGCGGTCAAGGCTGACACGGTGTAACCAACGGCGATCGATTCCTTCCTCTCCGGGCATGGCGACCTCTTCCCCGGGAACGCAAAGTGAAGAGGACTGCAGGCGACCCTGGAGGCGTTGTGAAGATCGCAGTTCCCCGCGAGGTGAAGAACCACGAGTACCGCGTGGCCCTCACCCCCGCGGGAGCCCACGAGCTCGTCCGGCAGGGCCACCGGGTCTTCGTCGAGAAGGGCGCCGGAGCCGGGTCCTCGATCCCCGACGCCGACTTCGCCGCGGTGGGCGCGGCCATCCTGGACGACGCGGACGACGTGTGGGCGGCGGGCGACCTCGTCCTCAAGGTGAAGGAGCCCGTCCCCGAGGAGTACCACCGGATGCGCAAGGGGCAGGTGCTCTTCACCTACCTGCACCTGGCCGCCTCCGCGGACTGCACCCGCGCCATGCTGGAGTCCGGGGTCACCGGCCTGGCCTACGAGACCGTGCAGACCGCGGACGGCCGCCTGCCCCTGCTGGCGCCGATGTCGGAGGTGGCCGGGCGGCTCGCCCCGCAGGTCGGCGCCTACCACCTCATGCGCCAGGGCGGCGGGCGCGGCGTGCTCATGGGGGGCGTGCCGGGCGTGCACGCGGCCCGGGTGGTGGTGATCGGCGCCGGCGTGTCCGGCATGAACGCCGCGGTCATCGCACTGGGCATGCACGCCGAGGTGGTGCTGCTCGACAAGAGCGTCGACCGGCTCCGCCAGGCCGACGCCGTCTACCGGGGGCACTGCCGTACGGTCGCGTCGAACAGCTACGAGATCGAGCGCGCCGTCCTGGACGCCGACCTGGTCATCGGCGCGGTGCTGGTGCCCGGTGCGAAGGCCCCCACGCTGGTCGGCAGCGACCTGGTGGCCCGGATGCGGCCCGGCTCGGTCCTCGTCGACATCTCCATCGACCAGGGCGGCTGCTTCGAGGACTCCCGGCCGACCACCCACGCCGAGCCGACCTACCGCGTCCACGAATCGGTGTTCTACTGCGTGGCGAACATGCCGGGCGCCGTCCCGCACACCTCGACCTACGCGCTGACCAACGTGACCCTGCCCTACGTCCTGGCCGTCGCCGAGCTGGGCTGGCGGGAGGCGCTCCGCCGCGACCCGGCGCTGGCCCTGGGGCTGAACACGCACGAGGGGCACCTGACCAACCGGCCCGTGGCCGAGGCCCACGGGCTGGAGGCGGTGCCCCCCGCGCAGGTGCTCGCCTGAGCGGCCCGCCGGCGGGGAGGCGTCAGCGCCCCACCGGCGAGGAGAGCGCGGCCCGCCGCTCGTCCCTGCGGTTGGCGTAGACGCTCGTGGCCGTGACGGTGGCCAGGACCGCGACGATGACGCCCAGCGAGAGCGGGGTGGGGATCTCCGGGACCCACGTCCAGATGCCGTGCGCCCAGTGCAGGACAAGCTTGACCCCGATGAAGGCCAGGATGATGCTGAGCCCGTGGTTGAGGTGGCGCAGCTTCGTCAGGATCCCCTGCATCACGAAGTAGAGCGCCCGCAGGCCCATCAGGGCGAAGGCGTTGGTGGCGAAGACGAGGTAGGGGTCCTCGGTCACGCCGTACACCGCGGGCACCGAGTCGACGGCGAAGACGATGTCGGTGGCGAAGACGGCCGTGACGGCCAGGGCCAGCGGGGTCAGGGCGCGGCGGCCGCCCTCCCGGACGACCATGCGGAAGCCGCGGTAGTCGTCCGTGACCGGCATGAAGCGGCGCAGCAGCCGGACCGTGCGCATGGAGGAGATGTCGACCTGCTGCTCGTGCCCGCCCAGCGCGTCCTTGAGGATCTTCACCGCGGTGACGATCAGCACCCCGCCGAAGAGCAGGAACGCCCAGGTGCCGCTCTGCAGGACGGCCGCCCCGAGCGCGATGAAGACCGCGCGCAGCACCAGCGCCCCGACGATCCCGTACAGCAGGACCCGCTGGGCCAGTGCGGCCGGGACCGCGAAGGCGGCCAGCAGCAGCATGAACACGAACAGGTTGTCCACCGAGAGCGACTTCTCCACCACGTAGCCGGTGAAGAACTCCACCGAGACGGTGGAGCCGTGGGCCGCCCACAGGTAGACGCCGAACAGCACGGGCAGGGCGATGTAGAAGACCGACCAGCCGACCGCCTCGCGCATGCGCACCTCGTGCGGGCGCCGGGTCAGGAAGGAGTCGAGGACCAGGAGCAGCAGCAGGACGGCGATGCTGACCGTCCAGAGCCCGGGTGAGCCGATCGTGTGGAGGTCGGCGGCGAGCAGGTTCACTTCAGCGGGCATAGGTCTCCCCGAACGCGTGTGATCGTTCGAGGTCTCCTTCACCCGCGCGGGACGGGCGGCCGCCCGGGGATGCTCCGAAGCATCCGTATTGACCGGGACCGGCTCTTGGGAAGTACTCCCCTCGCCCCATCAGGCTAGAGCACACGCGTGTCTTGTCAACGCGCCGGCCCTGCCCGCAGGGGTGCTCCACGGGTCCGGTCCCGGGTGTTTGAGCTGGTACGCACCGGGCACGGATAGAGGAATCCGGTGCGGACGGGGCCTTCACCGCCCGGCATCCCGGCCACCGCGGTGCGGTGCCGTCCGAGCGGGCGGCACCGGCGGCGGGGCCCGTCCGCGCAGCGCTTCTACGGTGAGGTCGAGGCGGTCACCATGTCGATCACCGTGCTCGTGGAGGTCCTGCTGGGCGTCCTGCTGACGGTCTCCGCGGTCGTCACCGTCGCCGTCCTGTGGCCGGGGCGGCCGAGACCCCGGCCGCCGTCCGCCCTCGATCCGCCGCTTCCGCACCGCCCGCCCGAGACCGGCGCGGGACGCCTGCCGCGCCGTACCTGCGCGGCGGCCCCCACCCGGGGGGTCAGGAGGTCGGCGTGGCGCTCGGCGACTCGCTCGCGTGGGGGTCGGGGGCGGGCGTGCTCGGCGCCGTCGTCGGGATCGGCTGCTCGGCGGCCGTGAAGTCCACGCCGCCGGTGCAGGCAGCGCCGAGCTCGGGGGTGTCGGGGCCCTGCTTGTACTTCTTGATGAACCTGGCCAGGCGCGGGTCGTCGGCGCCGTCCAGCTTGAGCTGCTTGTTCCAGGAGCTGGCCACGACCTTGGCCGGCAGGCCGGGGTACGGGCTCAGGAGCATGTAGTCGGCCGAGGCGTGCTCCTTGAGGATGTCCACCTGGTCCTTGGGCAGGTCGGGCCGGTAGGTGATCCACACGGCGCCGTGCTCCATCGAGTGCACGGCGTGCTCGTTGTTGATCGGCTCGTCGTAGATGCCGCAGTTCTGCCAGTACGGGTGGTGCTCCCCGCCCATGGGCGGGTTCTCCTTGTAGGAGACCTTGGTCTGGACGTGCTGGCTGCCGGGGTAGCTGGCGCTGGCGACCGCGTCCAGGGAGGTCTTCGACGACTGGTCGACGAGGTAGAACCCCACCACGCCGACGAGCAGGAGGATGACGGCTCCGCCGCCGCCCCACATCAGGAGCGCGGTCCGGCGCTCCTTGGCCTTCTGCTCGGCACGCATCCTGGCGAGCGTCTCCCGCCGCGCCTGCGTCTTGTCCTTCGACATCGATCCTCCACCCGGCGACCAATTCCGGGCCACCCTATGCCCTTACCGCGTATGTGGAGAATAAGGGATCCGCGGTGCGCGAGGACCCGGCCTCCACCGGGATGAGTAGGCTTGACCGGTAATGGAAAGCCTCGTTGAGAAGACTCCCGGACGCCGGCGGCGCCTGCCGGTCACCGTGGTGCTGGCCGGCCTGGCCGTGGCGGCCGCCGCGGTGCTGTTCCTGGGCAGGGGCGCCGGGCCGGCCGACGCCTCCGCCGAGGCCGGGTTCGCCCGCGACATGGCCGTCCACCACGCCCAGGCCGTGGAGATGTCGTTCATCGCCCGCGACGGCAGCACCGACGAGGCGCTGCGGAGCCTCGCCTACGACATCATCGTCACGCAGAGCGCCCAGCGCGGCATCTTCATGGGCTGGCTGCAGCAGTGGGGGCTCAGCCAGGCGTCCGACCGGCCCCCGATGGCCTGGATGGCCGGGCACGGCCACGGCGGCGGCCCCGCCGCCACGGCCACCGCCACGACCACCGCCGCGCCCGCCGCCGGGGCGGGCGCGATGCCGGGCATGGCCTCCGCCGAAGAGCTCGAGAGGCTCCGGGAGGCCGCGGGGAAGGAGCAGGAGATCCTCTTCCTGCAGCTCATGATCCGCCACCACGAGGGCGGGGTGGAGATGGCGGAGGGCGTCAGGAGGCTCTCCGGTCGTGACGAGGTGGTCACGATGGCCCGGCACATCGTGAACAGCCAGAGCGGTGAGATCAAATTGATGACGGACATGCTCGCGCAACGCGGCGGCCGGCCGCTGCCGTCCATACGGCAGTAGCCCCGCGACCGACATGTGAATAGTGTCAGTGTGTCCCCTGCGTGGCCGGATACCGGCCAGGGCAGCACGGAACGGACCTGGCCGGAGGAGACTGGAGCGATGAACGACGAGCCGGAGAACCGCCTGGAGGTGAGCATCTCCGCCGAGGTCGAGATGGGGCAGTACGCCAACTTCGCCTCGGTCTGGCACACCCAGGATGGGTTCGTCCTGGACTTCGCGGTGATCACCAGACCGCCGCAGCTGGCCAACGACCCGTCCTCGGGCCAGCACTTCGTCAGCGTGCCCACCCGGATCGTCAGCCGGATCCGCATCCCGCCGAGCCAGGTGTTCGAGCTGATGAAGGCGCTGGAGCAGCAGCTCACCCAGTACGAGCAGGAGACCGGCCAGAAGCACTGATCCCGCCTGCCCGGCCCGCCGCGGTCCCGTTGCGGCCGCGCCCGTCCCGCCCGGGACGGGCGCCGCGGACCCGGGGCGATGCGGGCGGGGCCGGGGTGCGGCGGGCCTCAGGCCAGGCCGATCGCCCGGCGGGCGGCGTCCACCACCTCCGCTCCGCGCTCGGCCGCCTGGGCGGCGTGCGCGGACAGGATCCGGTCCAGCTCCGCCGGGTCGGCGGACAGCTCGGCGAAGCGCCTCTGGACCGGGGCCAGCGTCTCGGCCACCGCCTCGGCCGCGTCCTTCTTGAGCGCGCCGTACGAGGGATAGGACAGCGACTCGACCGGCCGTCCGGTGCAGGCGGCGAGCATGGTGAGCAGGTTCGACACCCCCGGCTTGCGCTCGGGGTCGTGGCGGACCTCGGTCCCCGAGTCGGTGACCGCCCGCATGATCTTGCGCTTGACGGCGGCGGGCTCGTCCAGCAGGTAGACCGTCCCGGCCGTGGAGCCCTCGGACTTGCCCATCTTGGAGGTGGGGTCCGACAGGTCCATGACGCGGGCGGCCAGGCGCGGGTGCACGGCCTGCGGGACGGTGAAGGTCTCGCCGTAGCGGTGGTTGAAGCGCAGCGCCAGGTCGCGGGTGAGCTCCAGGTGCTGGCGCTGGTCCTCCCCCACCGGCACCAGCTCCGCCCGGTGCAGCAGGATGTCGGCGGCCATCAGCGCGGGGTAGGTCAGCAGTGACAGGCGCACCTCCTCCTGGGCCGCCGACTTCTCCTTGAACTGGATCATCCTGCGCATCTCGCCGTCGTGGGCCGTGCACTCCATCAGGTAGGCCAGCTCGGTGTGGGCCGGCACCCGCGACTGGACGTAGACCCCGGAGCGGTCCAGGCCGCAGGCGAGCAGCAGCGTCGCCGCCTCGCGGGTGCGCGCGCGCAGCTCCGCGGGGTCGTGCCTGATCGTCAGCGCGTGCAGGTCGGCGACGGCGTAGACGCAGTCGGCCTCGTCCTGGAGCCGTACGGCGGGCAGGATCGCGCCGAGGTAGTTGCCGAGCGTCAGGTGGCCGGTCGGCTTGAAGGCCGAGAAGGCGCGCTTGGTCATCGATCTCTCCTCATCGGTGTCGTCGAAGAGGACCACCGGGTCCGCCGGCCGTGAGGAAACGAAAAAGGCCGCCGGTGAACGGCGGCCGTTTTCTTCTGCGCAGTCGAAGGCTGGCTAGCGGATCCGCCGGAAGGCGGCCCGCCACAGACCCAGACTGCGGTGATTCACGCGGAGGATTCTACTTCCTCCGCCAGAGCGGCGGCAAAGGCGTCCACGTCGGCCTCGGTGGTGTCGAACGCGGTCATCCAGCGGACCTCGCCGGTGGCCTCGTTCCAGGTGTAGAAGCGGAAGCGCTTGCGCAGCCGCTCGGCCACGTCCCGGGGCAGGATCGCGAAGACCGCGTTGGCCTCGACCGGACGCGGGATCTCCACCCCGGGCACGTCCCGGACCGCCTCGGCGAGCCTGCGGGCCATCGCGTTGGCGTGGCGGGCGTTGCGCAGCCACAGGTCGCCGGCGAGCAGCGCCTCGAACTGCACCGAGACGAAGCGCATCTTGGAGGCGAGCTGCATCGCGCTCTTGCGCAGGTAGCGCAGGCCGCGCACGGCCCCGGGGTCGAGCACCACGACGGCCTCGCCGAACATCAGCCCGGCCTTGGTCCCGCCGAAGGAGAGCACGTCCACCCCGGCGTCGGTGGTGAACTCGCGCATCGGCACGTCCAGCGCGGCGGCGGCGTTGGCGATGCGGGCGCCGTCGAGGTGGACGAGCATGCCCAGGCCGTGGGCGTGCTCGCAGATCGCCCGGATCTCCTCCGGCGTGTAGAGCGTGCCCAGCTCGGTCGTCTGGGTGATCGAGACGACCTTCGGCTGGGCGCGGTGCTCGTCGCCGAAGCCCCACGCCTGCCGGTCGATCAGCTCGGGGGTGAGCTTGCCGTCCGGGGTGGCCACCGGGAGCAGCTTCAGCCCGGCCGTGCGCTCCGGCGCGCCGCCCTCGTCGGTGTGGATGTGCGCCGACTCGGCGCAGACCACGGCCTCCCAGTGCGCGGTCATCGCGCGCAGCGCGACCACGTTGGCGCCGGTGCCGTTGAAGACCGGCCACGCCTCGGCCGCCGGGCCGAAGTGCTTCTTGAACGTCTCCTGCAGCGCCTCGGTGTAGACGTCGTCGCCGTAGGCGATCTGGTGCCCGCCGTTGGCGAGTGCGATCGCCGCGAGGACCTCCGGGTGCACCCCGGCGTAGTTGTCGCTGGCGAAGGTCTTCAGGGAGGGGTCGTGCCTGCGCACGGCGTCGGTGCGCAGGCCGCTGGTCTCTTCCGTCACGTGGTGAGGTCCATCCGGGTGCCGTTGGCGTCGGTGTCCCACAGGCCCTCGATCGCCGCGGCGAGGTCGTCGACGTCGGTGAAGCCGGGGAACGTCTTGTCCGGGCTCGCCGCACGCATGCCCTCGTGCACGAGCGCCTTGACGACCAGGATATTCGCGGTCGCGGGTGTGCCCTCCAGCGCGTCGGCGAAGGCGAGCGTCCACGCCTCGGCGGCGGCCTTGGCGGCGCCGTAGGCGGCGTTGCCCTGGGTGGGCCGCTCGGCGGCCTTGGCGGAGACGATCGCGAACCGTCCGCGCCCGCTCGCCTTCAGCAGCGGCTCGAAGGCGAGGGTGACGTGCTGGAGGGTGCGCACCAGCAGGTCGTGCAGGAGCGCGGCGTCCTCCAGCTTCGTCTCGGCGAACGTCTTCGACCCGCGCCAGCCGCCGACCAGGTGGATCAGGCCGTCGATACGGCCGTGCTCTGCCTGGACGTCCGCGGCGAGCTTCCGTACGGCCTCGTGGTCGAGCAGGTCGACCGCGAGGGTGCCGTCGGCGCCGGTCCTGTCGACGCCGATGACGGTGTGGCCGGAGGCGGTGAGGCGGCGGACGGCGGCCTTGCCCGCGGGGCCGGCGGCGCCGGTGACGACGATGATCATGCCCGGATTCCCTTCGTGGAGTCGACGACCTCGCCGAGCTTACGGCGCAGCGCTTCGTAGAACATGCTCAGCGGGAACTCGTCGGGCAGCACCGCGTCCACCACGGCCTTCGGGAAGCCCTCCACGGGGAGCGCGTCGACCCCCCTCGCCCAGACCGAGGCGGGGTGCGGCTCGACGTAGGCGGCGACGAGCTCGTGCGCGGCCAGCCAGTGGGCGAGCTTGGAGCGGTCGATGCCGTCTCGGTAGAGCTTCTCCACCTCGCCGCGCAGGTCGGCGACGCCGTCGGCGAGCCGGGACCAGTCGACGCCGAGCCGGTTGTCGGTCCACCGGACGATGCCGTTGCGGTGCAGGTAGGCGAAGAGCAGCTGGCCGCCGAGGCCGTCGTAGTTGCGGACCCGGTCACCGGTGATCGGGAAGCGGAAGAGCCGGTCGAACAGGATCGCGTACTGCACGTAGCGGGCGTGCGGCACGCCCTCGGCCTCCAGTGTCACCGCCTCGCCGAACGCCGTCAGGTCGCAGCGCAGCTCCTCCAGCGCGTACAGCCAGTACGGCATGCGCTGCTTGATCATGAACGGGTCGAACGGCAGGTCGCCGTGGCTGTGGGTGCGGTCGTGGATCAGGTCCCAGAGCACGAAGGTGTCCTGGGCCAGCTCCTGGCTGGCCAGCAGCCGGGCGGCGTCCGGCGGCAGGGCCAACCTGAGCGTGTCGGCGGCGGCGCGGCCGACCCGGCGGAAGCGGGCGGCCTCCCGGTCGCAGAAGATCGCGCCCCAGGTGAAGCGGGCCGGGGTCTCGCGGACCGCGACGGTCTCCGGGAACAGCACCGCGGAGTTGGTGTCGTAGCCGGAGGTGAAGTCCTCGAAGGCGACCGGCACGAACATCGGGTTGTCGTAGCGGGTGCGCTCCAGCTCGGCCAGCCACTCCGGCCAGACCGTCCGGATCCAGACGGCCTCGATGTGCCTGCGGGCGCTGCCGTTCTGGGTGTACATCGGGAAGACGACGAGGTGCTCCAGGCCGTCGACGCGCTGGGTGTCGGGGTGGAAGGCGTTCAGCGAGTCGAGGAAGTCGGGCACGCCCAGGCCCTGCGCGGCCCACTTGCGGAAGTCGGCGACGACGGCGTCGAGGTAGGCCGCGTCGTGCGGGAAGCGGGGGGCCAGCTCCGCGATCCGGCCGGTGATCTCGTCGATCAGCGCGGCGGCCAGGTCGCGGTCGCCCTCGATCGAGCCGTCCTTCGCCTGGAGCGGCTGGAGCCGCTCGACGGCGCCGGCGAGCGCGGTGAAGGCGGCGCGGGCCGGGTCGTCCTCCCCGCCCCGCGCGGCACCGGACGTCTCGGGCACCCGGGCGGCCCAGATGACGAGGTTGCCCCAGAGGGCGGCGTGGTCGTGGTCGTCGATCGAGTCGTCGCCGAACAGGTCGGAGTCGGCGAGCACGACGACGCGGCCGGCGCCGTGCCGTACGGCCAGCGCGAGCGGCGCCCCGGCGGGGTCGGCGGTCGGGGAGGTGGAGAACAGGACCGTGGCGTCCTCGGGGCCGCTCAGCACGCCGGCGCGGTAGAAGCAGGCGCGGCGGGCCCCGGCCAGCAGGTCCTCCTCGCCGCCCTCGCCGGGCACGCCCATGACCCACGAGGCCACGCCGTTGTGGGCGTTGCGCACGTCCTGGACGGTGGTGTGCCGGACGCGGACGCCGAAGACGTCGAGGAGGTCGGCGAGGTTGCTGCCGTACTTGTCCTGCTCGCACTCGGCCAGGACGACGAGGCCGCCGCCGGCGGCGACGTGGGCCTCGATCGCGTCGAGCTCCTCGGCGGGGAAGAAGGGGCGGCCCAGGCCGGTGGTGCGCTCCCAGCGGCCGGACGAGGGGTGGGCGATCACGAGCACGTCGGTGCCGGCGAGCACGGCCGGGGTGAGCGCGCCGCCGGTGTGCGCGGTGACGGTGCAGCCCAGGCGGCGGAGCAGGCCGGCGGCCCGGGCGTAGCTGTTGTCGTCGGGGTGGCCGGGGTTCATCGTCTCGGCCACGTCCCGCCGGATGGTCCACGACTCGCTGTGTGCCTCGTCGAACAGCACCCGCGGGAATGCCCTCACGACAAATCCTCCTCCAGATGGGATGTATCGGAGGAAAATATACACATCCTTTCCCATGTGCCACACGTGTCTTGCCGTACGGTGGCGCTCGGCCGAACGCCTTCCGGCCCTCGGCAGGCGAATGCCTTCCGCCGACTCCTCCCGGCGGACGGCGACCCCGGGCCTCCGCGCGCCCGGGCGGCCGGTGGGCCGCGGCGCGGAGCGGAGACCGGGCGGACGCCGGGCCGTATCCGCGATCGCCGGCGGGCCGGGGCGCGGAGCAGGCGCCGGGCCAGGATTCGTTCAAGCCCTGTTTGGCACTGTGGCGACCGGGCACGCCTTCGAACCGAACAGGAGGGGAGGAAACGCCATGAACGAGGGCGAATTCATCAAAGTCGTATGTAACGAGTCGGGGCTCTCCCGCGACCAGGCCGAGATCCTCACCCAGGCCACGCTGGAGACGCTGTCGGAGCGGCTGACCCCCGAGGAAGCCGACGACCTCGCCGCCCAGCTGCCCGAGTCCATGCAGGACCTGCTGATCTCCGACCGGGAGACCCCCGACGACTTCGGGCTCGACGAGTTCGTCCGCCGGGTCAGCGAACGTTCGGGCGCGGACGTCTCCGAGGTCCGGGAGGACGTCTCCGCCGTCTTCTCGGCGCTCCGCCTCGCGGTCACCCCCGGAGAGCTGGACGACGTGCTGGCCCAATTGCCCAGGGAGTTCGCCGAGGTGCTCTGACGCCTCGGTCCACGCGCTCCGGGGTCCGCACGGGTCCCGGAGCGTTCCGTGCGGTCCCGCCGGGTTGGCGGGACGGGCCGCGCCGTACCGGCCGGACGGGGAGGCGGCGGGCGTCGTCGGCCGGGGTGATCGGTGCCCGGCCGGTCCGTCGTCCGCCGGGGGGCTGGACGTCCGCCCGGGGCGGGGACGTCCGCGGGAGGCGGGGAGGCGTCCGCTCGGGGCGGGAAAAGGTGTGCGCCAGGGACTCCGTTGTCCCTGGGCTCTGTCAGCGCACGCGCCGTGCCCTCGGGCAGGCGCCTGCGGGGTCGCGCGCCGCATCCGGCGCGCGCTGGGGAACGTTTCCCGGCCCGGGGCCGGTCGATCCGGTCGAGGACGTCGTTGTCAGGAGCCGGACCCCACGGGAGACGTCCGCCCGCGTCCTCGGCGTCAGATCAGGCCGAGGGCGAGGATGGCGTCGGCGACGCGCTTGAAGCCGTCGATGTTGGCGCCGGCCACGTAGTCGCCGGGCATGCCGTACTCGTCGGCGGTCGCCAGGCAGCGGGCGTGGATGTCCTGCATGATCTCCTGGAGGCGGCGCTCGGAGAACTCGAAGCTCCACGAGTCGCGGCTGGCGTTCTGCTGCATCTCCAGCGCGCTGGTGGCCACGCCGCCGGCGTTGGCGGCCTTGCCCAGGCCGAAGGCCACGCCCGCCTCCCGGAAGACGCGCACGCCCTCCGGCATGGTCGGCATGTTGGCGCCCTCGCCCACCGCGATGCAGCCGTTGCGCACCAGGATCTCGGCGTCACGGCCGGTGAGCTCGTTCTGGGTGGCGGACGGCATCGCCACCTCGCACGGCACCTCCCAGACGCTCCGCCCCGCCACGAAGGCGGCCTCGCCGCCGCGGCGCTTGGCGTAGACGTCCACGCGCTGGCGCTCGACCTCCTTGACCTGCTTGAGCAGGTCGAGGTCGATGCCCTTGTCGTCGACGACGTAGCCGGAGGAGTCGGAGCAGGCGACGACGGTGCCGCCGAGCTGCTGGACCTTCTCGATCGTGTAGATCGCGACGTTGCCGGAGCCGGAGACCACGACGCGCTTGCCGTCGAACGACGTGCCGCGGGCCTTGAGCATCTCCTCGACGAAGAAGGCGCAGCCGTACCCGGTGGCCTCGGTGCGCACCTGGGCGCCGCCGTAGCCGATCCCCTTGCCGGTGATGACACCGGACTCGTAGCGGTTGGTGATCCGCTTGTACTGGCCGAACAGGTAGCCGATCTCGCGCCCGCCGACGCCGATGTCACCGGCCGGGACGTCGGTGTACTCGCCGAGGTGGCGGTAGAGCTCGGTCATGAAGCTCTGGCAGAAGCGCATGATCTCGCGCTCGGAGCGGCCCTTGGGGTCGAAGTCCGAGCCGCCCTTGCCGCCGCCGATCGGCAGGCCGGTCAGGCTGTTCTTGAAGATCTGCTCGAAGCCGAGGAACTTGACGATGCCGAGGTAGACCGAGGGGTGGAAGCGCAGGCCGCCCTTGTACGGCCCGAGCGCGCTGTTGAACTCGACCCGGAAACCCCGGTTGATGTGCACCTCGCCCTGGTCGTCCTCCCACGGCACCCGGAAGATGATCTGCCGCTCGGGCTCGCAGATCCGCTCGATGATCTTGGACTCGGCGTACTCGGGGTGCTTGCCGAGGACGGGGCCGATGCTCTCCAGCACCTCGCGGACGGCCTGGTGGAACTCCGTCTCACCCGGGTTGCGGCGCAGGACGTTGTCATAGACGGATGCCAGTTTTTCGTGCAACATCACTGATCTTCCTGATTGTCGGATCTCACAACCGTGGTCTAGACCTTATGAGATCCCCTTGACGCGGTCTTTACCGGCCCCCCCCGGATGAGACGCCTTACCCCGGCAGGGGGACTCCGGATCCGTCGGGCGGCGGACGACCGGAGAGGGACCCCGGACTTATCGTCCTGGAAGAAATGCCAGGTCATACCCGCCGCACAGGCAAGGAAACCCCAATGATCAAGGATTCGGCGGACTTCCGGCGCATCGCCTCCGGCGTGCTGCTGATCACCGCCCCGCTCCTGCAGGCCGTCGCCGTCGTCATCGACCCGGGCACCTGGGGCGACGACCGCGAGGCGGTCAGCTACGGCGCCTCCCCCGCGCTCGCCCAGGCCGAGTCGGTGCTCTACCACTGGAGCTGGATGCTGATGGCCGTGGCCGCCTTCGGCCTGCTGCACGTGGTCCGGCGCCGCGCCGTCGTGCTCGGCCACATCAGCGGCGCCATGACCGTCCTCGGCTACATCACCATGTCGGCGCTGCTCATGTCCGACCCGGTCGAGTGGTGGCTGGGGCAGCGCCACACCCCCGAGCAGGCGCAGAAGTACCTCGACGAGATGATGGGCCTGCCCGGCATCGTCCTCGGCTACCAGCTGCCGTGGATGTTCTTCGCCTGGCTGGGCCTGCCGCTGCTCACCGTCGCCGTCTGGCGCGCGGGGGCCGCGCACTGGTGGGTGCCGCTCACCGTGGCCGCCGGCTACCTCGGCTCGATCCCGGTCCCGTACGGCCCGCTGACCATCCCGTTCTGGGTCGCCCCGGTGGTCGCCCTCGGCTCGGTCGGGGTGCGGTTCCTGCGGATGGGCCGCGAGGAGTGGGTCTCCCACTACCCGACGGCCGCGCCCGGCCGCACCACTCCCGACTCGTACGCGAAGACCACCGCCTGAGCGCGGTCGCGCAGGTGGAGCTTCATGAGCACGCGCGCCACGTGGGTCTTGACCGTGGCCTCGCCGACGAACAGCTCCTTGGCGATCTCGGCGTTGGTCAGGCCGCGGGCCAGGTGGCGCAGCACCTCCAGCTCGCGCGGGGTCAGGTCGGCGAGCTGGGGCGGGGGCGCGGGCTCGTGGTGGCCGGCGAAGGAGGCGATGACGCGGGTGGTCACCGCCGGGTCCAGGAGGGCGTCGCCGCCGACCACGACGCGCACGGCCTCCACCAGCTGCTCGGGCGGGGAGACCTTGAGCAGGAAACCGCTGGTCCCGGCGCGCAGCGCGGCGTAGAGGTTCTCGTCGGTGTCGAAGGTGGTGAGCATGACGACCTTGGGCGGGTCCGGCCGGCCGAGCAGTTCCCGGGCCGCGGCCAGGCCGTCCATGCGGGGCATGGAGATGTCCATCAGGACGATGTCCGGCCGGGTCCGGCGGGCCACGGCGACCGCCTCCAGCCCGTCGGCGGCCTCCCCGACGACCTCCATGCCGGGCTCGCTCTCCACCACGAGCCGCAGCCCGGCGCGGACCATCGCCTGGTCGTCGGCGATCACGATGCGGATGACGTCACTCATACCAGTACCTCCTCGGAGACGGGGAGCCGTGCGCGGACCCGGAAGCCGCCCTCGGGGCGCGGCCCGGCCTCGAACGTGCCGCCGAACAGGGTCGCGCGCTCGCGCATGCCGATGAGGCCGTTGCCGGTCGACAGCGCCGACGCCGCGCCGCCGGCGCGGCCGGTGTCGAGGACCTCCACCTCCACGGAGTCGGCGTGGTAGGCCACGCGGACGGAGATCTCGGAGTCGCCCGCGTGCTTGACCGCGTTGGTGAGCGCCTCCTGCGCGATGCGGTAGGCGGACAGGTCCACGCCCGGCGCGAGCCGTACCGGATCCCCGGTGACCTCCAGGGCGATCCTCAGGCCGGAGGAGGCGAGCGAGTCGACGGTGGCGGCCAGCATGCCCAGTCCCGGCTGCGGGACGGCCTCGTCCAGCGGCATGCGCAGCGCCCCCAGCATCACCCGCAGTTCCTCGACCGCCTCGCGGCCCGACCGCTCGATGCCGAGCAGCGCCTCGCCGTCGCCCCCTCCTCTGCGGCGCAGCGCCCCGGCCTGCATGACCATCATGCTCACGCTGTGCGCGACGACGTCGTGCAGCTCGCGGGCGATGCGGACCCGCTCCTCGGCCACGGCCTCGGCGGCCCGGCGCTCCCTGTCGCGTTCCAGCCGTGCGGCGTGCTCGGCCAGGCGGCGGGCCCGGGCCGCGTGGGCGTGCACCGCCAGGCCGGTGAGGTAGGCCGCGCCGAAGACGACGGTCAAGAAGACGACCTCCTCCAGCGGGAGCCACCGGTGGTCCACCGCGCCGGAGTCGAAGACGAGGATGCCCGTCACGGCCCAGGCCAGCCCGGGCTTGACCGGCAGCTCCGCGCCGACGGTGTGGAAGACGAGCAGCAGGGAGAACAGCTGCCAGACCTGGCAGTGCTCGTAGCCCTGCCGGTGCCAGGCGTACTGGACGATGATCATCAGGATGAAGACCGCGACCGGCGACCGGCGCCGGAACCAGACGAGCGCGCCGGTGACGAGCGCCTGGCCGACCCACCACAGTTCGGGCGTCTCGGCCGCGCCGTACTCGGTCGCGACGGTGAAGGCCTCGAACGTGCCGAGGGCGATGATCGCGGCGCCGATCAGCAGGTCGACTCCCGGCACCGTGCGGAGGCGGCCGGGAAGAGAGAGGGGAAGCGCCATGCCGGGAGACTAAACCGTCACGTCCTCATTGCATACGGGACAGAGCACCCGGACAAGTCGCTTGCAAGTGGGCTCCAAGTCCTCAGGAGACCGGGAAGGACACGCTCCGCACGAACCGGCCCGCCAGTGTGTCCTCGCAGCGGCTCGGCGCGCAGAAGTAGATCATGAGCGCGGGCTCGTCCGGCCGCTCCACCGCGTAGCCGACGAAGTCCAGCCGGCCGCCCTGCTGCGGGTCGGCGATCGACCCCTCCAGCCGTACGGCGGGCCGCCCGCCGACCCGGACCTGCACCACCTCGGAGAAGACGCTCACCGTGCCGGGCAGCGACGACTGCAGGGTCTCCTGGAGCTGCTGGGCGCCGCCGCGCGGGTCGAGGGTGTCCAGCGTCTGCGCGTAGACGCCGGTGGCCTCCTCCGGCTCGGTCCTGATGATCTCGTTGACGGCCGCCCAGTCGGCGGTCACCGGCGTGCTGAACAGGGTCCGGAACTCCTCGGCCCGCGGCGCGGAGATCGTGAACACGTCCGCGTGCTGGATCGTCGTCCAGTCGGCGGGGTGCTCGAAGGCGACCGGCACCGCGGCCGAGCCCCGGTAGGCGGCCCAGGCGTCCTCCCCCCGCAGCACCACGGCCAGCACCGCCACCAGCGCGACGATCACCGCGATCGCCGCCCCGGCCCCGACGAGGATGCGCCGCCCGCCCGGGCGGGGCCGCCGCGGCCCGCGCGTGCCCGGCCGGGTCTGCTGGATCCGGTAGGACTGGCCGCTGATCGCGTCCCGCAGCTCGGTGACGAACTCGGTGCAGCTGGCGTAGCGCTGCTCGGGCGCCTTGGCCAGCGCCCGCCCCATCACCGCGTCGACCTCGGGCGGCAGCTCCGGCCGGAGCGTGGTGAGCGGCGTGGGCGGCTCGGCCAGGTGCGCCCAGAGCAGCGCGATCTCGTTGTCGCGCTGGAACGGCAGCCGCCCCGCGAGCGCCTCGTAGACCACGCAGGCCAGGCCGTACTGGTCGCAGCGGCCGTCGATGGTCTCCTTGTTGATCTGCTCGGGCGACATGTAGCGGGGGGTGCCGATGAACTGGTCGGTCTGGGTCAGCCCGGAGATGGAGGTGCGGTGCTTGGTGATGCCGAAGTCGGTGAGGTAGACGTGCTCGCCCTCGGTGTGCCCGGCGATCAGGATGTTGGCGGGCTTGACGTCCCGGTGGATCAGGTCGTGCGCGTGCGAGGTGTCCAGGGCGGCGGCGACCTGCGCGAAGATCCGGTTGACCTGGCTGACCGGGAGCGGCCCCCGGTCGTACAGCAGGCGGCGCAGGTCGGGGCCGTCGACGTAGCGCATCGCGATGTAGAGGGTGCCGTCGTCGGCGGCGTCCGCCTCGTAGATCGGGATGATGTTGGGGTGGTCGATGCCGGCGACCGTCCGCGACTCCAGGATGAAGCGCCGGCGGAACCGGTCGTCCTCGCCGAGCAGCGGGTTGAGGACCTTCAGGGCCACCCGGCGGTCGAGCCGGGAGTCCACCGCGAGGTAGACCACGGCCATGCCGCCCTTGCCGATGACGTCCTCGACGCGGTAGCCCGCCACCTCCTGGCCGATGAGCGCTCTGTCGTTGTTCACCGGTGCCGTCACACCTCGACCGGGTGCCCGCAGAAGCCGCAGAACCGGTGGGCGGGGCCCAGCCGCATCCCGCAGGCGGTGCAGTACTTGTGGGCGGCCCCGGCGGCTCCCCCGCCGGACCGCTGCGCGGCGTCCGCGCCGGCCGCGCCCGGTCCCGTGTCCGCACCCGCGCCGCTCCCGGCGCCGGTCCCGGATGCGCCGTCCGCGTCCGGCCCCCGGGCGACCAGCACGGGACGGCCCGGCCCGGTGGACGGCCCGCCGGGCCGGAGCTTCGGCAGGGCGGGGAAGGAGCGCCCGACCACGACCGTGGGGTCGGCCCCCTCGTCGACCGGGGGCCGCCGCGGGACGCCGGCGGGCGGCTCGGGCACCGGCGGGCCGGTCTCCACGGTCCCGTCCTCCTCTCCCGGGGCGGCCGGGTCGGCGCGCCGCCACAGCAGCAGCGCCCCGGCGGCCACCGCCGCCACCAGCACCCCGCCGCCGGCCAGGAACGGCCAGAGCGGCGGCCCCCCGCCGCCGTCGGCGGGCGCGGTGGCGGCCCGTTTCGTCCCCTCGTCCTCGGCGGTGCCCCGCTTGGCCTGGGAGGTCTTCAGGTGCGCGGCGGCCACGACGTGCCCGGGGTAGAGCTCCAGCACGCGCTGGAAGGCCGGGACGGCGTCGCCGTAGTACCTGGTGTGGAAGCGGGTCAGCGCCTGCTCGAAGGCGGCGTCGATCGGACCGCGCCGGGCGGTGACCTTCGCCTCGGCCAGCGCCGTGGTGATCTCCCGGACGCCGATCATCCGGCCGTCCTTGCCCCCGCCCACCAGCAGCCCGATGACCTCGCCCTTCTTGTCCTCGATCACCGGCCCGCCGAGCAGCCCCCTGTCGATGAGGGCGCCCAGCTTCACCGGCTCGTCGGCCTTGCCCTCGGGGTCCCTGAACCCCCGCCCGCCCCCGCCGGCACCCCCGGCGCGCAGGTGGGCGATCTCCACGGTCTCCGGCCGGTCCGCCGCGGGACGCCCGGTGAACCCGGCGACCGCGACCGGCGCGCCCTCCTCGTCCGGCACCTCGGCGCCCAGCGGCGCGGTGGGCATGCCCGCCCCGCCGTCGGCCCGGCCGGCCGGCACCAGCACCGCCGGGCTGTCGGGCTCGTCGCCGGTCCCGGCGATCTCGGCCCGGAAGCCCTCGTCGTCGGCGGGCGCGATGTTCGGGAAGATCCGGATCTCGGTGGTGACCTCGATGATGCAGGTCGCGGTGGACCTCGCGGGCGGATAGCACTGCTGCAGGTGGCGGTCGAGCCGGTCGTCGTCGAGCTTGTGCCGCTTGAAGTCCGCCGGGATGTCCACCTTGTGGTGCTCGGCGAAGACCTTGTTCGCGGCGTACACCTCGACGTCCTTGTCGGTCTCCACGACCCGGGTCAGCGTGACGACCGCGCCCTCGGGGTTGACGACCGTCCCGGTGCCGCTGCCGATCGGCACCTCGTAGCCCCGCTTGACGTGGACGATCTCGTCGAGGTGGTCGAGCAGGGTGATGTCGACGTGCGCCGTCGCCTCGACGCGGACCACCGCGGGGGTCACCAGGTCGGTGATCCCGCTGGGGTGCTCGTGCGCCAGGGCGGCGGGCGTCGCGGCACCCGCCAGCACGCAGCCGCCGAGGAGTGCCAGAACCGTTCCGAGCCGCCGCATCGCCACTCCCTAGGGGGATGAGACCAGGGTCGCAACCTATCGCCGGAAGTCAATAGAGCGCCCGGCGAACGGCGCATCGATCCCATAACCGATCAGCGGCCGGAGCGCCGCGCTCCTTGCCCGGACGCTCCGCCCTTTACGGCTGATCCGCCTGTTACGGCCGATCCGGTCCGGGACGACCCGGTCACCGGCCGATCCGGTCACGGGCGGCCCAGTCGCGGGCGCCCTGCCGTACGGCCCGGTGGACCGCGCGGGCGATGCGGGCGCCCCAGACGGAGCGGGGGCCGCCGAAGAGCTCCTCGGGGCCGTCCTCCCGGGCGACGACGCAGACGGCGTCGGAGGCGGTCCCGGTGCAGCCGAAGCCCTCCTCCAGGAGCGCCTGGGTCTTGGCCTCGGTCACCGTCATGACCGCGTTGACCAGCGCGGCGTCGCCGAGGGCGACCGGGACCGTCACGACGATGTTGACCGTGCCCGGGGCGTACGGCGCCGCGGGCGGACGGGGCGGGCGCATCGGCGCGAGCTCGGGGTCGGGGACCCCCTCGGGGGAGGCGGCCCAGGTGGGCACGCGCAGGCCCACCGTGGCCACGGCCCGGGCCCCGCCGTCGGCCGCCCGGGTGAAGCGCTCCACCGCGGCGGCGGTGAGCATGCCCACGCCCGGGCCGGGCGGGGCCAGCTCGCGCAGGTGCTCGGCCGGGTCCATGCGCGCGTAGCCCCCGGGCACCTGGGCGTTCAGCACCCACTCGACCGGGCCGATGCCGCCGCCGACCAGCGCGGAGGAGACCGCCCGCCACCCGGGGCCGAACCGCCACAGCAGCGAGGCCAGCCGGACCCCGTCCTCCACGCGGTGGTCCAGCCCGAAGGGCCCGGCACGGCCGGCCGGCGGGGGGCCGACGGTCATGCGGGGCGCTCCAGGTGGACTCCGGGCCTGCCGCCGGGTCCGGTCTCGACCCGGACGCGGGCGCCGAAGTGCTCGCCGATCAACCTCTCGGTGAGCACCTCCGCGGGGGCTCCCGAGGCCGCCACCCCACCGCGCGAGATCAGCGTCATCGTGTCGGCGTACTGCCCCGCCACGCCGAGATCGTGCAGGGTCGTGACCACGGTCAGCCCGTCGGCCAGCCGGAGCCGGTCGACGAGCTCCAGGACCTGCTGCTGGTGTCCCAGGTCGAGGGCGGTGGTCGGCTCGTCCAGCAGCAGGACCGGGGCCTGCTGGACGAGCGCCCGGGCGAGCACCACCCGCTGGCGCTCGCCCCCGGACAGCCGGCCGAGCCGGCGGGAGGCGAACGGCTCCAGTCCCAGCCTCCGGAGCACCGACGCCGTCACCTCCCGGTCCCTGCGGCTCTCCCGCCCCAGATACGGGATGTACGGCGTGCGGCCCAGCAGGGCGTAGTCGAAGACGGCCATGTCGGCCGGGAGCGACGGGGACTGCGGGGCGTAGGCGATCAGCCTGGCCCGCTTGCGGGGCGGCAGGCTCCGCACGGGCACGTCGTCGACGAGCACCTCGCCCGTGCAGGGCAGCACCCCGGCCAGGGCCTTGAGCAGCGTGGACTTGCCTGCGCCGTTGGCCCCGATCACGGCGAGCCAGTCGCCGCGGCGCACGTGCAGGTCGATCCCGGACAGCACCTGCCTGCCGTCGAGGACGACCCCCAGCCCCTCGGCCCGGATCCGGCTCATGCCCCCTCCCCGCGGGTCATGCGCAGCACGGCGACGAAGAACGGCGCGCCGACGAAGGCGGTGACCACGCCGATGGGCAGCTCGGCCGGGGCCAGCACGGTCCGGGCGATCACGTCGGCGAGCACGAGGAAGGCAGCGCCGCCCAGCAGGGAGAGCGGCAGCACGACCCGGTAGGAGCCGCCCGCCAGGCGGCGCACGACGTGCGGGACGACGATGCCGACGAAGCCGATCAGCCCGCTGACCGCGACCGCCGCGGCGGTGGCCAGGGAGGCGGCGAGCAGTACGGCCAGCCGCGCCCGGGCCGCGTTCAGTCCGAGGCCGGTGGCCTCGTCGTCGCCGACCGAGAGCACGTCGAGCACCCGCCCGTGGAGCAGCAGCACGCCCACCGAGACGGCCGCGTAGGGGGCGGCGAGGGCGAGCTTCTCCCAGCCGCCGCCGACGTCGCCGAGCATCCAGGCGTAGATGCGTTCGAGCTCGTCGACGCCGAGCTGCTGCACGAACGTCTGGCCGGCGGTGAGGAAGGACGAGACGGCGACCCCGGCCAGGACCAGGGTCGCCGTCCCGCCGCCCCGGCCCGCGACGTTGCCCAGGGTGTAGGCGAGCAGCACGCCGCCGACGGCCCCGGCGAAGGCCGCCGCCGGGATGACGAGCGAGACGTCGTCGCCCGCGAGGAAGACGATCGCCGCCGTGGTGGTGAGCCCGGCGCCCGCGGCGGCGCCCAGCAGGTAGGGGTCGGCGAGCGGGTTGCGGAACACGCCCTGGTAGGCGGCCCCGGCGATGGCGAGCAGGCCGCCGACGGCCGCCGCGAGCAGGACCCGGGGCAGCCGCAGCTCCAGCAGCAGGCTCTGCTCGACGGGGGTGAGCCCGGCGTCGGCGGTCAGCAGCGGCAGCCAGTCGATCAGCTGCAGCACGGCCTGCCGGGGCGCGATGCCGGCCGCTCCGGCCAGCAGTCCCACGGTCAGGGCGGCCAGCAGGGCGCCGAGCGCGAGCAGCAGCGGTCCGGGCCGGAGCCCTGCCGCCCGCCGCGGCGACCCGGGGTCCCGGAGCCCCCCGGGCTCCGGGGTTCTCCCGGAGCCAGGGCTCCCGGGGCCCCCCGGCGCGCCGGGGTCTGCGGGCGCGGCCTCCTGTCCGCCGGGCGGGCGGGAGGGCGCCTCCCCCTCGGTGGCGGCCGGGTCCGGGGCGCGGCTCTGCGCGCCGGCGGTGCCGGCGCGGCGGGAGGGACCGGTCACCTACTCGGCCGCCGCCTTGCGCACGGCCTCGCCGACCTGCTGGGCGAGATCGGCGACGCGCGGCCCCCAGCGGGAGGCGACGTCGTCGTCGAGGGGGACGACCCGGTCGCCGGTGACGGCGGAGAGCTTGGACCAGCCGGGGCGCTCGGCCAGGGTGTCCCTGGACTGCCCGCAGCACTTGGTGTCGGCCAGGAAGATCAGGTCGGGGTCGGCCTTCGCGACGAACTCCGCCGAGAGCTTGGGGTAGCCCCCGGCCAGGTCCGGGGCCTTGTCGGCGATGTTGGTCAGGCCGAACAGGGCGTAGACCTGGCCGATGAACGTGCTGGAGGTCACCGAGTAGGGCGTGGTGTCCAGCTCGTGGTAGTAGGTCAGCTTCGCGTCCCCGGGCGCGGCGGCCACGGCCTGCTCGATCTTCTTCTTCATCCCGGCCACGACCTGCTCGGCCCCGGCCGCGTTGCCGGTGGCCGCGCCGAGGTCGGTGATCTGGTCGTAGGCCTCGTCGAGCTTGGCGGCCGCGGGCTCCAGCAGCACCGGGACGCCGACCTCGGTCAGCTCGGCGACGATGCCGTCGGTGTCGTTGGCGAGCACGACCAGGTCGGGCTTGTGGGCGATGACCGCCTCGGCGTTCGGCTTGAAGCCGGACAGGTCCGTCCTGGGCGCCTCGGCGGGGTGGTTGGACTGGTCGTCCACCGCGACGACCTGCGACCCGGCGCCGACGGCGAACAGGGTCTCGGTGGCGGTGGGCGACAGCGAGACGATGCGCTCGGGCCGCGCGCCGATGGTGACGGGGCCGTTGCCCGCCTCGACCGTGACGGGGAAGCCCGGGGCCGGGGCGGCGGTGGAGGGGGAGGCGGAGCCGCTCTGCGAGGCGGTGGTGGTGCTCTGGCCGCAGCCGGCCAGGGTCAGCGCACCGAGGAGAGCGCCCGCGAGGACGGTGCGTACGGGCCGCACGGGGAGGTCCTTTCACTTGCTGGAACCGAGGACCCGCGAGAACGCGACGGGCCACCCTTTTCCACGAGGGTCGACGGCGTCGGCGCGGCGGCAGGCGACCTGGCTCGGCCTGGGGCGGCCATGACAGTTGCGGGACAGCGCCGGACTCGCACCGGACTTCGCTGCGCGCTGCGCTTCGGACAAACGGTACCAACCCGCCCCGATGGTCGAGCCGGAGGCCGGGCGGGGGGACGGGCGGGGGGACGGGCGGTGCCGCGCCCCGCGGGCGCGGCACCGCGGCGCCCCTCACCCCAGCTGCGCCTCGGCGGCGGCGATGATCTCCTGCAGGCGCAGGCCGTGCGCGGCGTCGAGGGGGTGCCCGCCGCCCCGGCGCACGGTCGCGGCGAACTCGGCGACCATCGTGGGGAAGCCGTCGGAGCCGAGGGCGTCCCCGTCGACGGACTCGCTGCCGAGCCTGCCGTACACCTCGACCCGGGAGGGCGGGGTCGGTCCCGGCGCGCTCATGCACAGCGACGCCTCGCTGACCGCGCCCGTCTCGTGCTCCAGCAGCAGCCCGACCCAGCCCGTCGGGTTGCCGTGCGCGCGCACCCCGGTGACCGCGCCGAGCGCGGCGTCCAGCATGTCGATCATGTGCGGGCCGACGTCGAGGATCGCGCCGCGCTCCAGCCGCCACGGGGTGGCGAAGTGCCCGCCGAGCAGGGCGCCGGAGATGTTAGCCGCGTACCCGCCGAACGGCTCGATGGCCGACACCCTGGCCAGGAACGCGCGGGTGGCCGCCGCGTAGCGCCAGGTCAGGCACATCTGCGAGGCCACGCCCGCCTCACCGACCGCGTCGGCCAGCCGCCGGGCGCCGTCCAGGTCGGCCGCGAGCGGTTTCTCCAGCAGCAGGGCCTTGCCCGCCTTGGCCGCCAGTATCCCCAGCTCGGCCTGCACGGCGGGCGGCACCGAGAAGACCACCGCCTCGCAGACGTCGAACAGCTCCTCGATCCGCTCGAAGACCGGCGCGCCGAGCCGGGCGGCCGCCTCCGGCCTGCGCGCCCACACCCCCGCCAGCCGCGTGTGCGGTCCGGCCGCCAGCGTCGGCGCGTGCACCATCTCCGCCCACGGTCCCGCACCCACCAGACCCACAGATATCGTCACGAATCAAGCTTGCCACGGAACGCGGGGGGTACACGGGGCGTTCCGGCCGCCGCGTCCGGGACCGGCGCGGGCCGTACCGGCATTATGGACGGACCATGGACGAGATGATTCTGCTGCGGCACGGCGAGACCGAGTGGAGCCGCGACAGGCGGCACACCGGCCGCACCGACATGCCCCTCACACCCCGGGGCGAGGAGCAGGCGCGGGCGCTCGCCCCGCTGACCAGGGACAGGAGCTTCGGCCTGGTGCTGGTCAGCCCGGCCCTGCGGGCCCGCCGCACGGCCGAGCTCGCCGGGCTGGAGCGCTACGAGACCGACCCGGACATGTGGGAGTGGGACTACGGCGGCTACGAGGGGATCACCAGCGCCGCGATCCGCGAGACCCGCCCCGACTGGTACCTGTGGCGCGACGGCGTCGTCCCCGGCGACGCCGCGCACCCCGGCGAGAGCATCGCGCAGGTCGGCGCCAGGGCCGACCGGGTCCTGGAGCGCGCCCGGCGGGCCGCCGGCGCCGTCGCGCTGGTCGCCCACGGGCACTACCTGCGGATCCTGGCCGCCCGCTGGGTCGGCCGGCCGCCTGAGGACGGCCGCTTCCTGCGGCTGGACACCGGCACCTACTCGCGCCTCGGCTTCGAGCACGGCCGGCCGGTGATCCTCACCTGGAACGCCCCCGTCCGCCCCGGCCGCGGTCCGGCGGGGATCTAACAAAGCACTACCGGCCGCACCGGCGAAGGGCGCGGGCGGCGGGTAGGGGTAGGGGACGGAAGAGGTCCAGGTCCGATCCGATCCCTGGGAGGACTCATGAGGCTCCTGGCCCGCGCTCACCAGATCCCCGCCAGATCCGCCGCCGGGGCGATCATCCTGAACTCGGGGCTGGCCAAGACCACCGCCGACGAGGGGACCGCCGCCGGACTCCACGGGATGGCGGCGGGGGCCTACCCGTTCCTGGCGGACATGGAACCGGCGGAGTTCACGCGGCTGCTGTCCCGGGCCGAGATCGCCCTCGGCGTGGCGCTGCTCGTCCCCGTCGTGCCGTCGCTGCTGGCCGGGGCCGCGCTCACGGCCTTCGCCGGAGGGCTGTTCGGCCTCTACCTGAAGACGCCCGGCCTGCGGCAGGAGGGCAGCCTGCGCCCCACCCCGGAGGGCAACGCGATCGCCAAGGACATCTGGCTGCTGGGGATCGGCGCCGGCCTGGTGGTCGAGGAGCTCGTCTCCTGCCCCTGACGGCTCCCGCCGCCGGCCCGGCGCGCCCCTGACGGCTCCCGCCGCCGGCCCGGCGCACGGCCCCGGACCAGGCGAGCCCCCGGACCGGCCGGTCCGGGGGCTCG